>NZ_JBNHEP010000044.1:0-45297 GCF_050015995.1 Dapis brunnea BLCC-M229
GCACGTCCAGTTCTGTGAGGAAGGATGAGCAGCAATGCTTGTCCTCACCTTAACCTCTGTCAATGGCAGTTGGGAAAGATGATTTCGAGGGCGATGTTAGACTTGATAGCAAGAACTTTCGCATCAGACACATTGGAAACATTCAAGAAAAAGTTTCAGAGGCAAAAGACTTGATTGATTTTCAAAAGCGTTGTTTTAATGACGGGATGGAAGTCTATAAAGCAATGGCAAAATACAATTTACCTCGCTATAAGTTTGAGGAGTATTTGCAAGAAGTCTTTTCTGTTCAATTCAAAGCCAAACAGAAGCATTGTTTAGAAAACAATTTGCCTGAGCCTACTATTTTTGATTTACAAGTAGTGAAAAATGTAATGGAGCATTACTACAAAACCTGTGAGGAAATGCCAGCAATAGAAGGAACACTGTATTCTGCTGTGCAAGCAGTCTCAGGAGCAATCACTCACTCTAAACACCACCAGGCCGTTCAATCACAGTTATTTGGCCGTGGTAAATCCATAATGGAAAAGAGTTTGAGACAAGCCATTAGTGTGATGAAAATTTAATTTTTTACAATCAGCCTACCCCAAAACTATTTGTCCTGGGGTAGAGTAAGCAACTTTTTTGCAAATACAAAAATGAACGAAAATTTAGGCACAATTGCTGACCAAATCCTCTTTTCAAAAATTTATTGGGCAGCCGATAGTGAATGTCGCCAATTCTACGACAAGCGCTATGGCAAAGTAATCACCGAAGAGCAAAAAAGCTTGTGCAGACAGAAGGTAGAGGAAATGCTGGCCCAAAGCAAAGGACTTTTTAAAGGCGAGTCCTTGAAGGCGGTGGAAACTGCACTTGATTTGTTTGTCAGAAAAAACATTGAGAACCAATGGTGGCTGAAAAGCCCTTATGTAGTCTAGAAAGGAATAAATGAGAACTTATAAAGTAATCAAAACTGTAACTACAGAATTCACTATCTATGCTGAATCTGAAGATGAAGCGATTCAGCAGGCAGAAAATGAAACTCCCCAATGCGAGGAGCAAATAGAGTTTGAAGCAATTGACATTACCGTAGATGCCGAGGGAGAAGAGGAGTAATGGGAGATACAGAAATTCAGTGGACATCCTATACCTGGAATCCGGTAACAGGATGTCAAAAAGTCAGTCCTGGTTGCGCAAACTGCTATGCAGAAAGACTTGCCCACAGTAGGCTGAAGCGCTATTACCCTCAAGGGTTTCACAAAGTAACCTTGCATCCAGAACGACTGGAGCAGCCACTAAAGCTTAAAAAACCTAGAGAAATATTCGTCAACTCAATGAGCGATATGTTTAATCAAGAGGTTCCTGATCCCTTCATCTTAAAAGTTTTGGAGGTCATTAGAAAATGTCCTCAGCATAACTTTCAAGTCCTGACAAAGAGAGCTGAAAGGTTGCAAAGGTTTATGTCTCGAATGTGGGTAGATGGTGGTGTACCGCTCCTTTTACAAGATAGTATGTCACTTATCTATGAGGGTAAAACGACCCACAAAGGGTGGGATAACTTGTGGCTAGGTGTTTCGTTGGAAAACCAAGACTTTATACACCGCGTTGATTATTTAAGGGAAACTCCTGCTAGTGTCCGGTTCTTATCTTGTGAACCGCTCTTAGGCCCTTTAAATCTAAATCTAGAAGGCATTGATTGGGTAATTGTTGGCGGTGAATCAGGCCCCAAATACCGACCTATAAATCTAGACTGGGCACGAAGCATCCGCGACCAGTGCTTAGAAGCCGGAGTACCGTTTTTCTTTAAGCAGATAGGAGGCAAAACTTCTAAGGCAGGTGGGCGTTTGTTAGACGGGGTTGAATGGAATGAAAAACCAGGAGTTGTGGCGAAAATTGCATAATTTAGAGCAAGTAGTTAGGGAAAAAGTTCGTCTAAGACCTAGCACTTGTCAGTGCAAGTTATGTGAACCTGACCACTACTTTGAATGCCCAAACTGTAGGTACTTGCGTCCTTGGTGTTTTGGTGCAGCCGATGATTATCCTGATTTGTGCGACTACTGCTGGGCTGAAGTGCAAAAAATGGAGCATGACGTTGAACATGAAATTACAACTAACTAAACGAGGCTATATTTCTATGCCTCAGCAAATTTCTTTAGAGATACTGAGGCATCTGAGTGAAACAGAAGAGACTAGCAGCAAGCAACTTGCCAGCCAGTTAGGCTACTGCCAAAACTACATCAAGCAAATTGCATCTGAAATGGTTAAATCAAAAATGATTTTATCATCTCGTAGAGGATATCTAGCCATTAACCCTAGTCAGAAGTAATTTTTTCTTTTGACCCATCCCAAACTAAACCTGTCTGGGATAGGCCAAATGTTGAAAAAAATTTAATATCGATTAAATCGGCATTTTAGCTATTAGAGTACAACCCAAGCTCGACCATCTGACTTGTGAATAATAATTGGTTGAATCTTGGTGACTGCTGAGAGCTGGAAGAAACTGGCATACTTCGCACTGTGCTTTTTCTTCCAATAATCATCCGAGCCAAGGACTAGCGAATTGAATTTGGCTTTGAGCCAAAGGATATCCGTGTAATCTAGGTTTTCATAGTACCAACAGTTGACGATTTTGGCGATCGCAACTATTGGTCCCCCTGATTGCTTAAACAGGATGAAGTCCCCTGTGATTGCCTTTTTGTAGGGATCTATCCTGGTTTTAGATAGTCTGCTTTCTACAGTTTTTGAGCCGTCCAGGACAAATCTTAGATATGGATTTCTCATAACTGCAATATGCAGATTATTATCTGCCAGTTGTTCTACATCAATATTGCTCGCTAGTTGCCTGACTATTTCACTTTTGCTAATCATTATTATTCTCCTTAAAATAATTAGGTATTATTTGGGGCTAAACGTAGCCCCATTTATTAGCTAGTTGGTAGTAAATACATAGACTTTGCCGTTTAGTCTCTCAAAGCGGAAACTTCCAGAGGCTTCCATATCTCTGACGAGTGCATCACTGTCTAGATAGTTATCAAGGCTAACTCCTACTACCGATATATTTTTCACAGCATCTACAGCTCCACAGTTCTCAAACCATTCGTCTGCAAATGCTTCCTTAGACTCGTAGCAGCCTTGATACCTGTCCTCAAAGTCTCCATAGTGTTCTTCTACATCATCATCACCAAAGGCGTTAATGTAGCAAGCAAACGCTTCGCCATGCTCGGCAATCTTTTCAGCTAGTTCACATATCTTCTCAATAGACTCGTACTGGCCTATTTCTATCCCTTCAAATCCTTCGGTATCATGGATAGCCCATTCCTCTGCAACTTCACCATACTTCTTTGCTGAAGGAGACTCAGCCAACATATCTTCAATCTTTGCCTCGACTTGAGAAAGTGAATCACACTCAATCCATTCTCCATGTAAAATACCATTGTTGTAATCACAGAGAGAAGCTACATATATTTTGGGAGTATCAGTCATTGCTAACCATGTTATAAACACCAAAATATTTGGCGATCGCCACTATTAATGAAGTCAGAAGTCAACCCACCCCTAACCCCTCCCAGGAGGGGAATTGGAGGGGAGCAGGAGGGGAAGTAGGGGCGAATGGCCATTCGCCCGTACAGAAGTTGTTTTTGTAACGGGGGTTTTTGAAGTCAGAAGTCAGAAGTTAAATTCTTACTTTATTATTTTAATCAAACTAGAAAAAAAATTTAACTGATAACTGATAACTGATTAAAAGGCGGGTTTGCAGCCAATTATTTTGAGAAAAAAAGCCAGAAGCCGATTGCCTCTGACATCTTTCTACAGCTAATTTAGAGGCATCTGATAGGTGAGGTCTACTTCCAGTTCTCAGGCAACCTCTGGATGTAGTCGCAGATATATTCCTCCCAACCAGCTTGCCAACGCCGAATAATCAAACTCATTCTGCGCTTCTCTTGCATTGGTGGGACTTGTGTACAATGCCAGTGTCGAGCATTATACGCAACAATCATTCCATCTGTGAGGCGATAGCATTCCGCATCTTTCCACAAATACCCTGCCTTAGCCTGCTTCAAATTAAAACCCCTGTTAGGATTAATATAGAAGTTGGCCTCACCAAGGTTTACCATCACACACCACTCCCGAAACATGGGATGGTCTTTATGCCAATCAATTCCCTTATCTGCCGTACAACAAGCTGAATCCCACTCTGGCATTAGCATCTGACAAAATCTATCCAGGCGATCGCTCGGTCGAACAACCATTATACTTGGGGGTGTAAAAATCTTGAACCGCTTTCCTGACTGGAAGTTACAGCCAGACTTAATCCAGCGTTGGGGACGACCTGGACAGAATGAGCTTCTGGACTGCTTGGTGGTGGGATTTAGAGACTCACAAAACTGTCTGAAGTTTTCCAGGTGTTCCCCCTGGAGGACTTGACGTAAAATCTTAAACATTGGATAATCGTATTGAATGTAAGAAGTTAAGGCAGTAGAGGAGCTAACTCTACTGCTGTTTCTTTATGCAGCTACCAACTTCTTCTGCTCTTTAGCAAAGAAGAAATTGATATGGTTGCAAGTTTCATCAGACCCAACTAACATCAACCATCGGGACTGATAAGCTATACACTTATCTCGATGGATAGTGTCTCCGTAGCATGGAATGACCATCCACATACCGAGGTTGTACCTAAGCTTCTTGTGATGACTGTTCTTTTGAGTAGCAGCGTACACAAACACATTTCTGTACTTGTGTTTGGCTAGGTACAACTGAACCAACAAATCCACACCAGGGTTATCTCCAATGTGGACTTGCAATCTAAGCGCCATGATTCTGTCTAGAGAATGTATGGCCTGCTCAGGCAGCTTTCGTAGGTGATGGCTGCCCGTAATCATTACTGATTTTGATTTGACTTTCATTGTAGTAGTCGATAAATGATAAACAACGAAAAAAACCGGAAGTCTAAAACCTCCGGCTGTTTCCTTTCACCTAGAATGGAATATCACTGTCATCGTAAGTATTAGCAAGAGCAGCTATCCTGCCAAGCTTACGAGTTTCGCTAAGACTGACAATACCCCAAATACTCTCGCAATTCTTGCAAGCGCTTTCGATGCTAGTCTCAAGATTACCAACGTCGTGAACTGGAACTTCCTCGCACTCAATGCCAAGCCAGTCTTGTTCAATCCAGCTATCCTCTGAATCACCGACAACAACTGGAAATTCAACTCGGAGTCGATAAACGTTGACAATTTGGAATCCGTTTCTAGTTTTCATTGGTAATATCTCCAATAACACCGTCACCCCTTATGCAAGGAGAGGAGCGGGGGCGCGGTTTCAGAGACAACCTATAAACGAAGCAGTGAAACGCCCCCCGACGAGACGAGCCACTAAATGTCACAAGTTATTTAAGAGAATTTACAATCACGAATTACAGAAGCGTTTGCAAGAATATGAAGGGCTGGCATGCGAAGAATCTCAGCCTTCATATTCAGGAGACGGATTTTATTTTTTTTTGCTACAGTCTGTATTGCTCGCAAGCTATTATGCTTTCAGCTTGCTTAGATCCAGAAATAAGACTGTACCCACTTCTTTTGTCTATCCTATGCTTCTTGCTTAAGGTATTTAGTATTTGCTCTGTTGGATCTAAAACCACAAACGTCGCATAAGCAATATCAGGATATTTAGCAGAAGAATAGTGTATAGTCCATAAATCAGCTAATCTGAATTGGTAGCTAAACTTTTCACGTTGCCTGGAATATTGCCGCTTGTACTTGGCTAGAGATTTCTTGTAGGTACTGAGGTTGTTCCACCTTTGGTCAAGATTCTCTAGGTTCTCGCAAGATATTTGTTGAGCTATATTCTGTAGATTTTCACCACTTCTGAGTAGCCATTCCGCAGTTGCTTCAGCTAGCGTCAAGTCTACATGAATGTAAATCTCGTTAGAATTCTTGCAGGCAAAATGTTCTATTACCGTTTCTAATTTCATTGGTATAATTTCCAATAACACCGAAACAAACCACGCAAGGTAAGGAGTGGGGGCACGGTTTCACAGATAACCTAACAACGAAGCGGTAACCTGCCCCCCGACGAGACGAGCTACTAAATGCTATAATGTTAAAAAGTCACTAATACAGCTCTATAGTGGCATTATCATCTGGATAATCTCCAGCATAGTAACCGTAGTCATCATAGTTTTCCTCTTCGTACTCGTCCTCAGTCTCTTCTTCGATTTCTTCCATAGCACCGTAAATAAAGCTAGACTCTTCAATCATCCACTTGATGCAATTGGCAATTACAGTAGCGTGGCATTGCTTGGGATAACAGTAGCAAAGCAATACCATCTCCTTCATGGGATAACCATCAAGAAACTGTTCTGCTACACATAACCTTGCTAGAGACAAAATCTCCTCAACCAATTCAGAATCTTTGTTTTGGTATTTGTATGCTTTAATTTCATTCCATAAATGCCTGCGGAACTTAGCTATTGCTACTTCTCTAGGGGTGTCCATCGTTACTCGAAATGGGTTTCCTAATGAGCTTGGACGACCACAGTATATGTATGCAATTCCATCTTGGCGTAGTCGGTATTTACCAGACAGGATGTCGATATCTTTGTAGTTTTTGATATTGTCAATTCTGATTTTCATTGATTTCAAAGTGTGGAGGACAAAAAATATAGCAGCATCCAAAGTTAGATACTGCTATTCATTAAGCTAGAATGGAACCTTGATTTTGCTCCAGTTTGCTGTCCAAGCAACCAAAGCAAATCTTTCTTGCTCTAGCTGATCTACCGAATGCAGAACCTTAGTCCTGAAGAGGTAGATTTCTCCTGCTTTGCACTGGTGTACTTCGCTTCCAATTCTGAAAGTGAAGTCAGTGCTAGAAACTGAGATAGCAATAGTTCCGTATCCAGCAGCGTCTCGATGAGGTCTGACTCCACCGCCTGCATCGTAATGTAAGGCAAGCACAATTTCCCACCGAGGTAGAATCCTATCTAGGAATGTCTCAATCCTGGCATCCCTGTAGGCTTCTACAGCATCTGGATATTTGTAGTCCCCAGCTAGCTCTAGTCCTATTGGTAGAGTTTTTCTACTAAAGCTAGATTTGTAGGGATCGTTCCGGTATGGCAGAGTCTTCATGTAATCAGTAAAATCCTGAATGTCAACTCTGCCAATCTTACGGATAAGCTCGTTCTTTTCTAAAGTCATGGAATCACTCCAAATTCTCCACAACCTAAACGGCTGCTGAGTACGGGGGGGTTCACAAGTAGCCTTTGTCTATGAGTAATAACTACCCCCCTAACCGAAGCAGCAATACCATGCGAATCTGAAATTAGAAGTGTTTCTGTTGCTTTCCCCTTGTAGATTTAACAGTTAACCTTTTTTTAGAGGATAAACACTTTCACTGCTTCAGGTTTAAAGCTTTCAATATTGCGCTTAGTACCTCTGGAATTGCCTTTGTGTATTGCAAGACACCAGTCAGCCTTATCGCATAAGAGCTTGTCGCGGTCTATATAATTACCCGCAACCCGAATGCTTGTCCACTTGCCGATATTGCTTCTCAGTCCAGACTTGGCATAATAGACAGTGACCTTTCGATAACGCTTACTATGCAGGTACTTCTGGACTAAGCGATCGACACCATCAGCATCTCCAATCAAGATGTTAACCTGGAACGCAATAATCTTGTCTAGAGTCTTACAAACCTCATCGGGTAAGGCTGTAATACTCCGACTTCCGCAGATCAAAACTTTCTTGTTGGGATAAGTGTTTGTGCTTTCTTTTCTAGTTTTCATAGGTTTTCTCCTAAATCACCAAAACCCTAACTACTGCCGAGTACGAGGGGAAAATTAGCTACTAGAGATTAGAAGGGAAGCAGATAGCTCCCCCTAACCGAGGCAGTAAATTATTTATTCAAATACTTGGATGCGTTCCTTTGGTAGTTCCTTCTTTAGTTCTACCTTAACTTCCTGGTCTAACAGCCACTTCGCACACTTGGCTATTACTACAGCATGGTCATGTTCCTCACAGGTTGCATAAGTCGCCATTACTATGCGCTCACACACCGAACCCTTATAGTCTCCAGTTGCCATAATTGCAGAAAGCCTAGAAACCTCAACAAGTAACCTCGAAGGAGTTCCATAATCTTGAAAATATTGGATATCCGAATACAAAGTTTCCCGAAACCGCTGAACTGCCTGCTTTGGATTCCCATTACAAGCTTCATAGAATGGGTTTCCTAACCTTGAACTTGCCCCAGTATAAACTAATCCCTGACCATTGTGTACCATAATAATCTCATGCTTGAAATAATCATCGTACAAACCTTGGAGGTTGAACTGTTTCACATCTTGGCTAGAGATATGCCTGATTGCTACTTTTTTGACTTTCACTTTTGTTGAACTAATGTAACTAAACACCGCATTCTGAGGCGATAGCCACTTAAAAAAAGTGAGGAGAAATTACTTCTCTCCCCACTGTGCTAGAACACTTTAACCTTTGTGGTAAGCCCAGTCGTCATAATTACCGGGGTCTAACCCGTATAACTCATCGTCAAGTTTGTCTCTATCTTCCGGTTCTTCTATCTCATAAGGTGGTGTTATTTCAGCCCAGTAGTCGGGACAGCGAACACCTTTTTGGCTCCCTATACTCCATCTTTCAACCCAAGTGGAAGTGCCATAAATTCTGCTCTTACCTTCCCAGGTATTATTTTGCCTAATCTTTTCGTACACGCCAGTCCGAAAAGTCCACTCATCCTGTCCGTAAACATTGATTTTGTAAGCGAGTAGAAGCCTAATATTTTGTGGGGGTTCCACCTCGCCAGTTCTCCCAAACTGATGCCATGTAATTTCGCAGTTAATAGGTTCTATTCCCATCTTTTGCTTCCTCCTAAAACTCCTCTGCATAGAGCCAGTTGTCTAGTTCTGGGTTGTAATCAATTGGTAAATCTTTCACCTTTTCAATCTTGCTCCAATCAAAATCATCATGCCTTGGCGGTAAGTATTCTGTTCCATAAGCAAAGGGAGTCCAGAAGCACTCGCCGTATTGAGACCTAACTAGGTAAACTGTTAGATTAATAGCAGCTCCAGTAAAACGATGTTCTTTAATAATCCATCCCGGCATTAAATTTTTAGGATTACTTGCTATGGCAAAAGCGCAAGGTTTGTTTTCTTGCTGAATTATTAGCTCAAGTAAATGTTTGGCAATCATAATATTAAGCTGTAGGACTAAATACAACCAACCTTGTATCCATCCTACACAGTAATACTTTTGCCTTGTGGGGTCTGGAGCAGTACCAGGAACTGCAACTATACCCAACTTAGCTGCATCATCAAAGCCATTGTCAAGGTCTTTTAGATTCTTAATATAGATAGTCTCATTGGAATTTTCCCAATCTTCCTTATCCCAATAGCTTTCCAATCGTGGAATACCATTAACTTCATGCCATTGTTGCATTAGTTTTCTCCAAGTAAAACACCACAACAAATGGCAATAGCCACTCAAAATTTAGATAGTTCCTTAAGAATTTTATCTATATTAGCAAGTACATCATCGCAATAATTAATAACTTGTTCCGGACTAGAATTACGCATTATTCTGACTAAATTTTCAACATTTTTCAAATCGTTTTTCAAATCTCCAACTAAGATTTGATTCCTACTTCTGAGACTGTCAAACTTCCCTTTCAAATTGTTGTATTGAGTTATATATTTCTCCTTACCATTTTCAACAGTTGTCTTATATCTAAGAAGCTTTGTTTTGTAAATTACTACCTCTTGTTTTGTCCTTTCCAACTCTTTTCTAAGAGTGTTATTATCTTTGTCTGCCTGCTCCAATCTCTCCTGCAAAATTTCTTTTCTTAAACTACCCCGTTTCCTGATAATTATCATTAGCTCTTTAAAATAAAGCACGCCAACTATTAGCAATACGCAAAGGAATAGCAGAATGGGGTTATCTATTCGACTAATCAATTTTTCTAGAAAAACTATCATGTTGTTTTGACCTTTTGCCCCAAAAAGTGAATTTTGCTAATTCAATTCCTAACATTACAATACTTAACACTGCTTCTACTTGGAGGTTTTTAACCACTGCAATTCCAAACATAATCGGTAGCATTATTCCTTGTAAAAAACAAAAATATAGGTAAAAATTTAACCCTTCATTCTTGCCAGATTCATCTAGAAAAGGTATTAGAGCGTACATAACTATACCACCAATACCAGTTCCAATACAAAGCCCTGATAATATTATCAATTCATCTTCTAAAATTAATTTTATCCCTATGACTACTAAGTATGCAAAACCAGGATTGTATAAGAAGAAATTACAGATACTTTTTAAAGACTGAAAGCTCCCAGAAAATTCTTTTTTAAAGACTATAAAACCAGTATCCTCTTTTTTCATGTTTATCCTCTTACTTTTCTGGATTTACTGATTTTAACTATTGTTTTTCCGTTCATTATTAGCATTCCTACTGAGTAAGAAAATGATAGAAAAGAAATCCCAAAATCAAGGCCGTAATAGAATTTATCTGCTTGAATATTTGGTAATAAAAGTATGCTAAGAAGTTTCTCTACTGCTAAGAACATAAGTAGAATGGCAATCTTTTTGCCATCATTTCGGAAATCTTGAAAAAACACAAATGATAGTAGGAGTAATGGAATTCCTAGCACTGTTGAACAGATGGGAATTATTGTTTGTTGAACCATAGTTATTTTTGACTTACAGTAGGACAACTGCTACAGTCATCCTACTAAAAATGTTACTAGAAAATAACGAAAATTGAGTCTAAGTTAGTCGATTCAAAGTAGTACAAAACATCGTATACTTTGAATTTAGTAAGTTTCAGTTCATAAGTCTTTTTTAGTAACTGTGGTCGCTTAGATTTACGGCTACTAAATTCGCAACCTTTACAGGAAAAATACTCTCGCACTTTATTGTAGTTTTCCTGTTCATATCCCACATATACTTGCAGCCAAGTATCAAAGTCTTGAGGAATTCTCCAGTTGGGTGAGGTACATCTGTTGGCAATGCTAAATAACAAGCCTGGTGCAACTTCGTACAGAGCGTATGTTCCATGATTAGATGCGTATACGCGGGGACATAATGTTTCTACGTCTAATGATGTGCAAGTCAAAACCTTGTTGGTATTGTCTGGGGGAATTTCGTGGGTGGCAACCCAATTTAGAAGTCGTGTCTTTTGTTCTGGAGTCATGCTACAATTGTTTTTATCCTATCACGTCTTAATTTGCCTGGGGTTTTCTAGCGCACGAAAACCAATTACTTCTTTGCCATAAAAAAAAGCTGACCGTGATGTTGTCATCATAGTCAGCCATTTTTATGTCAAATAGGTTGTGTTAGAATGCTGCTGTATCATAATGCAACTAAAGCAGGCATACTATATATACCTGCCTTTTTTTGTGGCTTACTGAAAACAGCCTTTGGGGACTGCCATAAAAAGCCTGACACCATTACTGTTAGCAATTTCCATCCAGTTAAACCCTGTTAGTTTAGCTACAAACGGTTCTTGCCCACAACAAATCTTCATAGCTTGATATCCAGCTCTCATGGCTATCATCAGTCGCTTCAGGTTATGCTCAGTCTGTTGTGTATTGAAATAGTGGTTAGCAGACTCCAAGTACACAGCTATGTATGCTTGGGTAAGCGACCATTTGTCGGCAACCTTGAGTACCTTCTGGATATCATCGGATTGAATGTCACCTCCATTAGCTCTGGATGAGGCCACAATTATTTTTGACAGTGTTTCTAAAGAATTATCAAGCATTGGGAAAAAGCACTCCCATTACTGAGAGCACTTACTAGAGAACTAAGGATAGTTAGGAGTCAGAGGGTAATGCTTGTTGCTTTGTACCAGTAATTGGATCGTCTTCGCGAGGTACTATTTTACCAGCAGCAACTAAAGAAGCATAGCTACCTTTCATCATCTTGCGAGTACCTACAGAATCAATAAATACATTCTCTTGAATGGTAGCAGCCAGGGAACCTATGCTGGTATCGTCTGAAGTGCGTTCTCGACATTCCCAAGTAATAGCCCAATAATTCGCAGTCTTACCATCATCAAGGGTAGTAGACTTCTTGACAAATGTGGGGAGAAACACTTTTTCTGCTGGCTCGGAACCATCGGCCATCATGGTAGTTACAAGTGTATTCAAGTTACCGAGACTTTCAGTTTTGATGTACGTCACCATGACTGTTTCAAAAGGCACAGGAATAGAAGTACCATTGCGCTCTGCTACAAACCAAAGCTGCCACCAGTCAGCATCGGTAGTGCTGCCTAAATTGCCATACCATTCACTCTTGGCAATAATAGTCATTGCTAGCTTGTCACCAAGCATACTTTGGCCGTTAGTCCACTGGCCGACTTGACAGTCATTACGCAGGTTATATGGAATCATAGGGCAAAGAATTACTCCCTTTGGCTTTGTTCCAAACACGTTTAATTTCGGTTTACTTTGGGTCATTTTTTTCAGCTTAATTTAGTTTCAAGCACAGCTGCAACTGCACCATAACCAACGGCGATAGCCACTCTATGTTTATGTCCGCTGCAAGAGTGTTCCTCTTACAACAGAACATTTGTATTACTGAGGGTTGATAATTGCTGCACGGACGTAGACTAATTTAGGTTGTCCGTCTTTTGATTGGATGTTGCGGTAATGCGCCTTCCTCCAGTGTGTGCGCTTGCTAGAATGACTCCCTTCTCTGGTGGTAGGGCTTTCAACTTTTGCCTTTTTATTATTTGGAACCCGTATTATCCTGGGTTTGATGTATTTTCCTTTTTGTTGCGGGGTGAATCCTTTACCAACGGTTTTGGGAATTTCAGACTCGGCGACTTCCCCTATCATTTCTGGGTTGGACTGTAAAATAATATAAGTCATCAAGGCTATTTGTCTTATGATATCAAGGAAGTCATCATCATCCTTCTCAACAGTAAACACTCCCAGTTTATTAGACTTGTCATAATCAACTTTCCCTTCTTCAACACTCATTCCAGCTAGCCAAGTAATTGAGTTTTGGTCTACTGTCGTGGAATGAATAATTGTCTGCTTTTCTTGGGGCAAATATTTTATTTCGTACCCAAAGTTTTTTCCGGTACTGTTCTCAGGATATCTCAAGTCACTGGTGTGTATAACTAAATGGTCAACTACTGCCTCACTACTACGGAGTGAATTATCTGGGAACAATAACATTATAGTCGGCAGTAATATCTCCAGATTTTTAATAATCTCTTCGTTTATAGTCGTGTTGAGCATTGCATGAAATACTTCCTTAGACAAGCAGTAGATAGGAGCTTGTTGCACAGCCCACAATGAATATCTATGAGCGTTAAAATATCCTGCTTGGTCGCCCATGGAACCAAGCTTTTTAACTACTCCACTGTGAGCAACTGACACCATTTGCATTGCTACCAAAGCTCTCAATTCATTCCATTCCATGTAGCCCCTGGGGAACCTGTAAGGCATGGCTTTCTCAATGCGATTAGCTAATGCCTCCATTTCAGGAGCTTTCTTCAATAATGATTTTGAGAGCTTCCTTCTACTCATTCCGTTGCTTGACATTTAATTCTCCTTAGTGTTGTAAAAAAAATGGAGAAGGTTGCACGATAGCCTACAACCTTCTAAATCTTACCAATATTTTTTAGAGCAAGATACCTTGACAAAATCAAAGGTTAGTATTAGAAGTCAACAGTTGTTGATATGCAAGCCTGGGATTAAGCCAGCCTCTTTCATCGCTTCTGCTAGTGCTTCATCAGTTGGTGCTTTAATTGCGCCTATCATTGTGGCTACTCTCAAATAGATGTCCCGTCCACCGCGACAAACAGTCTGGTTAGATTCGTCGCTGTGACATAAATGATTAGTGCCGGCAATGACATAACTCACTATTTCTTGCCTTGCTCCTTCAGTTATATCTAATGGCTCATCCCCTGCAAAAGGGCAGGTACGACATGGTTGTTTATTAATTCTTTGCATTATTCCTCCTGAAAGCAGCAGCATTACTGCCACTGCTCAAATACTACTACTTAATACGAACGTGCTTACCGCGTGGCAATACTTTAGCGATTATTTCACTATTCTTACCATAGACGCAGCCATCTTCTGACTCTTTGGCTAGCTTTTCAATGGCTTTCCAGTCAATATGCTGGATGGTTTCAGTCACAACAAATTCATCTGGCACGTTAGCTGAATCAACATCTTGCTGCTTCCAAACAGGAGCAACGCTGTTGGAACAAACAATGAACTTATAATATTCTCCTTTGTAAGTATTGCCAGATGAGAGAATAACGTGCTTAACCATATCAATGATACGACTAGCTGCTTTCTTTTTAATGCCAGCCTTCTCTTTCATGGAATTGGCTTCTTCGATAAGAGCATCACCTTCTTTACTGAGCATCTTGGCTGCAAAGTAACAGGCTTCGAGCTTGCTGCCAAACTGGTTGATAGACTTTTCTAGTTCTTTCTCACATTCTGTGATGGTTTCGGTATCGCCAAAGTCTAACGCAAATTGGTAAATGTCTAAGGAGTCCTGAACGTCTTTAGCTAATTCTACTAATGTTGGCTTTGGTTGAGATTCGTTTTGTTTTGCTAATGCCATTTTTTCGTATGGGATAAACACCAAAACCAACGGCAATAGCCACCGCGTAAGTCAGAAGTCAGAAGTTAGAAGTCAGAAGTAATCTCTAGTTTCAATATTTGGCAATGTCTGCGCACTATGCTTCGACTGCTATAAAAAGAGAGGGGACAAACCCCCTCTAAATATAGTTAGCTATCGACTTCCAATAGCTTCCACAATGCCTTTTCCTCTGTCGTTAGAGCTTTAGCAGCTATTGCTACTGCTATTTTCCATTCGTTAGCTTGACCATCGCTACCAATGACGCAACGGTTGTCGTAATACTTTGTGACTAGATATGCGCACATTACCAGAACATCGTAAGGGCGATAAGCAGTCTTACAAAAGTCGAAATAATTACCGTTTTCGTCTTTCTCAGACCATTCATTGACTTTATAAACTCTGGAAATATTCAGTGTTTCGTAACTACCGTCGCCATTGGGAGCAATACGCTTTTCTAATTCAGCACCACCAAACCATTGTCCAGAAACAACTTTATCGGAAGCAGGTATTGGTTTGCTCTTATTGCTCGGCCAAACTATGCCAAAGGAACCTTCAGCAGTCCACTGCCCAGGTTTTTGCTTAGATGAACCGTTGAACCAAATCTTGTCATAGCCAAATTCTGGCTCTGATTCAGGTTCTCCGTGTCCGCCAACAATATCTATGCCTAGCTTTCTTACTGCTTCGCAACATACTTTAGTTGCTAGTGCAATTGCTCCAAAGTTTTGAAGCTCTGGAGGTCTATTTAGGTAATGAGTGTAGCCCATAATTGTTTTCCTTTTAGTACACCAAAATCAATGGCGATAGCCACATATAGCGACGCGCAAGTCAGAAGTGAAATTTGAATGGCTTAAAAGTTTGCTTATATAATAATTTCAGCTTATTATTTCATATTATCAGTCGCTATTTGTGACATTTTAAAGTGAATTGGTTTAAAAGATTAAAAAAAAGAAGGCAAACCAATTAGTTTGCCCCTTTTGAAAAATCGGTAGTCTTTCATAGTAATGGTCAAGTACAAATCGTTACGAATTAATGGTTCAATTATTTTTGTTGAGCTTGCAATATTTACTCATCAAGTTGTGATGATTTTTTAATTAACTCATTAATTTCTGTCATAAATTTCCTTTGACATTTTCTCAAGTTGACAAATTCCTATTATAAATATAATTAACAAATCAACAAAAATAAATTGTTAATTGTATTTTTGTTGATCAAAATAACTAAGCCAAATTGACTTCCCATTTCTGAGCATAACTAGCAATAAGTTGAGCTTGGTCTAAACCATTCACAATTCGACGAGCATTAAAGAAATCTACTTGTTGAACTGAAATATAATCATCCAAACTAACCCCTGTAAAAACACCTCGTTTCATACCATCAATCAAAATAAAAACCGAAATATCTGGACGCATAACTAAATCAGGATTATTCACCAAATCTAATTCTAGCAAATCCGAATATTCTTGATAGTTATCGCGCCAAGTTAGTTGAACATATCCCCGTCCGTAATATGGATAATAACGTAGTGTTTGCCGATAATTTTCTGCCTTGGGTTCGCCCAAATAATAGCCTTCTTTTACAGGTTGAAACGAATCATTTGTTTCATGTTGCACCGTAGCTAAAATGTAGGCAATTTGAGATTTATTAGTAATTCTAAGCCTGTAAGCTTCCTGAATAATTGCTTGAATTGCTGCTTTTTTGTCACCTCCTTGCCAATTCGATAATATTCCTGTTCCTGGTCGCGCCTCTAACAGTGCTTTCGCAGTTATTGAACCTAAAACATCTCCACCTCCCAGTTGACGACTTGCTTTAAATAGTCGTAAAGCTTCTCGCGTTTTCGGACCATATAACCCATCAATAACTGTCAGCAAATTTAAAGATTTGAGAATCACTTGAATTTCTCGGCACAAACCTTCATCATCAACTAACAAACTCGAATTAATATTGTCAAAGGGAATAGACTTATTTTGGTCAATTAAGACTTGCAGCGACAGACTAGAGCTACGAATACCCCTACTTGCAGTCTCTCTGATAACCTGCGCCAGCTTTGCTTCAGTTATAGGCCCAACAATGCCATCGACATCAAGTTCGCGATCGCTTTGAAAATTACGAACCGCTTCTTCTGTATTTTCACCAAAGATGCTATCTACAGCTAAATCAAAACCAATTTGAACTAAGTCTTCTTGCAGTTTGCGAACTCGCGCACCTTTCATCGGAGGAACAACCAGTCGCAGATATCCGTTTCTATCGCTACTGAAATCAACTGAACCAACTCCTGATGGCAGGAAACTAACGTGCAAGTGGTTGTCATGCCCAGGCCAAGATACAACACCTGTGATATCGGGGTCGTTGAATAATATAGTCTTAACTCCAATATTAAAATTATTACGGATTAAATCTACCAATAACTGCGTTCGTTGACGAGAATATTTAGGCTCCCACCACTTGAGAGGTATTTCGTCTGCTGTGCTGGCCACAGGAGCAAGATCGACATCTAAGCCTCGTTGATGGGAACTATGGGGAGGCATAGGGCCACCCCCAGATAAGCTAATATTGCCAATCCCAATTCGAGGCCCGTTGGGAAACTTTTCTGCCCATTCTGCACAAACTTGTAACAAAGTTTCAATTACTTCAGGTCGCCCGTAGCATTTATAGCGAGGACCGTAACATTCAAATCCTTTTCCGGAATAGGGCATCTGCTGGAAACCGCCTCGAGGTGCCCAATTTAATCCATCAATTTCAGCTTCAGTTAAACCAATATCTGCTATACAACTCTCATTGTGGTCGTGTTCGCTATCGCTTTGTTGCCAACCGGATCGGATTGGTGTATTCATAGTATTTTTTATCCTGTTATCTTTGATTACAATTATATATAAAATTTGGTAGTGCTAAGTAGGTAAGGATAAATAACAATGGCTAACAAGATATCTTTAAAAGATTTGATAGTAATACTTCCTGGAATTCTGGGCAGTGTTCTTGAAAAAGATGGCAAGGACTTTTGGGCAGTTTCTGGTCAAGCAATTTGGCAAATACTTTCTCAGTCAGAGCAAACTATTAATAATCTTAAATTAACTGAAGATGACCCAGAATTAGATGATTTAGGAGATGGAATAAAAGCTACTCGACTTATTGAAAATGTCAATATAATACCAGGGTTAGTAAAGATTGATGGATATACACAAACTACTAAACTAATCGCTGATAATTTCACTAACGTTACTAAAGGAAATATCTACGAAGATTCAGAAGATAAAGCAGCTAATCTTTATCATTTTCCTTATGATTGGCGACGAGATAATCGAGCATCTGCACGAATTTTACAAAAGCTAATTAATAAACGCTTAAAATGTTGGAGGGAACATAGCAATAATCCTAATGCTAAAGTCATCATTCTTGCTCATAGTATGGGGGGATTAGTTTCACGTTACTATTTAGAAGTATTAGGAGGATGGGAAGATTGCAAAGCTTTATTTACTTTTGGTACTCCCTATCGTGGTTCAGTAAATGCTATTAACTTCTTGGCCAATGGTTATAAAAAATTATTTCTTGACCTAACAGAAGTGATGCGATCGCTAACTTCAATTTATCAGTTACTTCCAATTTATCAAGTCCTGAAAATTGACGATAATTTTCATCGCATTGCAGAAACTCCTGTTAATTTACCTAATATTAATCAAGCCAAAGTAGTTGATGCTTTAAAGTTCCATCGGGAAATAGAAGCTGCCGTTAAAACCAATCAAAAAGATGAACAATACTATCTCTTCTCTACTTGTCCCATTGTAGGGGTTCAACAGCCTACTTTACAGTCTGCAGAATTAAAAGATGGTGAGATTATTGCCTCAGAAGCTTTACCTAAAATTATGGAAAGTCGTTATGATTTAGCCGATGGTGATGGTACAGTCCCTCATGTTTCAGCTATTCCTAGTGAATTTAGTAACACAGATATTCTAGAATTTGGCAATTTTATTGGGGAATCTCATGGAGCTTTACAAAATCAGAAACATATCTTAATTAATTTGTTAAGAAAACTTCAAATTGTCCAATCAGAAACGGATTTACAAGATATTAGAGGAGTAATGAGAGGTAGTGAGCAAATAAAAGGAACAAAAGGAATTGGCCTTGCTATTGACGATCTTTATTTACTGGATGAAAATATAAGTATGAAAGCCAAAGTTTCTCCAGGAGTTTCTTTTAATTCTCTTAATGCTGAGATTACTTGTATTTCTGATAAACATCATACTCAATTTTTGACTTTTAATAACCAAGGGGAGCAATGGGCACTAGAAACAGATCATTTAGCCCCTGGACTATATCAAATAAAAGTACAAACAGATAATACTAGCGAGGATGCACCTACCCCCGTTCACAATTTCTTTGAAGTAGCAAATATCACACAAGGAGAAGTTTGAATTATGGTTAATATAGCTAATCCTGGAACCAAGTTTTATGCTTTGCTAATTGGCATTAATTATTATGAACCTAACCCATATTACGAAAGTCTGAAGGGTGCGGTTAGGGATATTGATTTAGTAGATACCTATCTTAGAGATACGTTAAATATTCCTCAAGAACAGATTACTCGATTAACTTCTCCTATTGAGGAAGAATCTAACCTCCAAGCTATCAGAGCTAAACGTCAAGAAGAGATATTACCTAGCTATGAAAATATTGTCAAAGCTTTTGATGAACTGACTCAAAAAGCAAAACCAGGGGATTTGGTTTACATTCACTATTCTGGACATGGAGGACAAGCAAAAACTATATTTCCAGAAATTAAACCAGATAAGCAAGATGAGGGTATTGTACCGAGGGATATAGGAGAATCTGGTCGTTATCTGCGAGATGTGGAAATTGCGACACTGCTCAAACGGATGACGGATAAAGGATTAATTGTTTCTGTTGTTTTTGATAGTTGTCACTCTGGGGGGGCAACGAGAGGAGATTATGCCATTCGCGGAATAGCAGAGGTTGATAATAGCGAGAGAACAGAACAAAGTTTGGTTGCTGCTAAAGATGAGTTAATGAACAACTGGAAACAGTTAACAACAGGACATTCAATGGATGGATGGTTACCTAACCAGAAAAATTATGTTTTCTTAGCTGCTTGTCGTCCTTCTGAGTCTGCTTATGAATATGCCATTCACGGTAAAGAGCGTCATGGAGCATTGACTTACTGGATGATTGATACTTTACGAAATTCAACATCAGAGTTAACTTATCAATCTCTCTATAGTCGGGTAAAAGGGATGATTCAGAGTAAATTCTCTAATCAGTTACCAATGCTTTTGGGGGAAGGCGATCGCCTGGTGTTTGGGGATAAAACTGTCTCAACTTATTACACGGTAAATTTAATTAAAGTTAATACAGAGCAAACAGAAGTAACTTTAGATGCAGGAGCTGCTCAAGGTTTAACCACGGGGACACAATTTGCCATTTATCCTTTTAATACTAGAGATTTTGCTAACAAAGAACAGGTTTTGGCAGCAGTAGAGATTACAAAGGTTCAAGGTTCTACTTCTATTGCGAAGGTATTACTTCCTGGAGATGGTGGAATTGAAGTTAAAGGTAAGCTAGAACCAGGATGTCCTGCACTTATTCTGGCTGCACCTATTAATTTGATTCGCCGAGTTCGTTTTTATCTCAAAGAAGCGGGAGAGCAAGAACATCAATTACCACCAGATTTAGTCCAGAAACAAGAGACAGCATTACAAGCGGTGCGTGATGCTTTAGCTGATAATGGTTGGGTAGTTGAAGTTAAAGAAGGAGAAGAAGGTGATTATCAAGTTGCAGTAGGAAGAGAGGGGGAATATGAAATTTGTATTGGGATGCCTCTAAAGAACTTACGTCCACCATTAATGATAGATGATGCTGCTGCACCAGAAATTGTGGTCAAACGTTTGGTTCATTTGGCTAAATATCAAGCTACAGCAGAATTAGATAATCCTAATTCAAAGCTTTCTCAGTATCTTGAATATGAATTACTTGACCAAAATAAACAACCATTTCCAGATCAAAATAATATTGTTTTGGAATCAGGTACAGTATGTTTGCGCCTCAAAAATAACTATTTCCGTTCTTTAAATATTGCCATACTTGACTTAGAACCAACTTGGGGGATTTTTCAAATTGATATTGAAGATATTGATGCACCTTTTTATGAATTAGCTAGTGGTGAAGTATTAGAGCTTGATGATTTTGAATTTAAAGCACCAGAAGGAGTGGTTTATGAACAAGCCAAGGAAACTCTTAAAGTTTTTGTAGTTAAGGGATTAGCTAATTTTAAATGGTTAACTTTACCACCCCTTGATGAAGAACAACAAGATAGAGGATATATCAAACGTGAGTTAGATAAGAAAAAAGAGGAACTCATAGAAATAGGCGTTCAAAGGGGAGAAGAATTAGAGATTAATCCTTTGGATAAGCTATTAACAACTATTGGTGCAGAAATTAATGAACCACCCAAAATAAATCGCAGTTTTCGGCGTAAACCTAATTCTAATACTGAGTGGACGAGTAAAGAAATACAAGTGACAGTAAAAACAACTAATTAAAATAAGGACTTACGCAGTAGAAAGTATTTCCGTTATTGCCTCTCAAACCCTATATTTTTAGTGCCTCGTGCGTAAGTCCTGTAAAAATTTGTTTTTCCCGGTTGTTAATAATTTATCACTACCCTTTTTAAGATGAAAAAAATCCTAATATTAGCAGCTAATCCTAGAAAAGACCTTGATTTAAGACGTGAAATTCACATTTTAAAAAGTAGAATTGAACGTTCTCAAGCTCAAGATGAACAAGATGAATTTGAAGTCGAAATAGGTTCGGGCGTAAGTTCCGCTCAAATACAAACACTATTTCATAAACATCAACCACAGATTGTTCATTTTTGTGGTCATGGCGCTGGAAAACAAGGTTTAGTATTTGAAGATGATGAATCTGAAAAGTTAGTTAGCAATGAGGCACTATCAGATTTATTTAAGCTTTTTTCTCATCAAGTAGAATGTGTACTTTTAAATGCTTGTTATAGTGACATTCAAGCAACTGAAATTTCCCGTCATATTAACTATGTAGTGGGAATGAAACAAGCAATTAGAGATGATGCAGCTATTGTTTTTGCCAGAGGATTTTATCAAGCATTAGGATATAAACAATCAATAGAAAATGCTTATGATTTAGGCTGTAATGCTATCAAAATACAGATAGATAATTCATATAATTATAGTTCTGAAATTTCTGAAGCTGAACGAAAATTTATTAATCGTAAACTTGAATCTCAACGTTTGCCAGAAAATTTAAAGCCACAATTAAAAATAAAATCTCCTCTGACTCGTTTTCCTAATCAGGAAAGAGTAAATTCTGGACAAGATTTACCGGATGTAATTGAATTATTTCAAGATGAAATTAAGCGGAAGAAATATAAAGAAGATACCGAAAATGATTTTAATTTAGGAAGAAATAATGTTGATCGAGGACAACCATTAACGCAGCAAGAGTATAGATGGAGGAAAGTTTTACTTAGTAAAGTTAAAGATAGTTGGATTGAGGGAGTTTTAAAGAAGTCACTCTTTAGTCAAGTTTTATTTGAACAAACAATCACAAATCGTTCTGATACTGTAGAACGTCCTTTTAGTGGATTAGAAGAGTTTGGAGTTGAATCAGATAAGTCTTTTGAGTTTATACAGGCAAGTGATATTTTTGAGGGGATGGATGCAGGAAGAACTCTGTTAATTTTAGGTGAACCCGGAACAGGAAAAACGATTTCTTTATTAAAGTTAGCAGAGCGTTTAATTAAGAAAACTGAGGAAGATTTAACTTTACCAATTCCAGTAGTATTTAATTTGTCTTCTTGGGCAATTAAGCGACAAAGTATTGCTGATTGGTTAGTGAAGGAATTAAAAGATAAATATCAAGTCTCTACAGCTTTAGCAAAGCGATTGATTGAGCAGGAAGAGTTGATTTTGCTATTAGATGGTTTAGATGAAGTTAAAGCTAAATATCGCAATGATTGTGTGAGTGCTTTAAATAAATTTATTAATGCTCATGGCATTACGGAAATGGTAGTTTGTTGTCGAGTAAAAGATTATGAAGCACTTTCTGAACGTCTGAAGTTGCGCAATGCTATTTGTATTCAACCTTTATCATCTGAATATATCAATTGGTATTTAGAAGATGTGGGTAAGCCTTTAGTTGGATTAAAACAACTATTACAAAAAGATAAGGAATTAGAAGAATTTGCGAGAACACCTTTAATTTTTAGTGTTATGAGTATCGCTTATCAAGGTTATTCTTTAGAAGAATTATTAGAAGAAATGAGTGTCAAAGAAAAGCGTTATGAGCGATTGTTTGATAGTTATATTAAACGGATGTTTACTCGCAAGGAAATTAGTCTCAGTAAAAAACATAAAAAAAAAATAACAATACAGTATTTGAGTTGGTTGGCAAAGTCTTTACAAAAAGAATCTCAATCAATGTTTTTGATTGAAAAGATGCAGCCATCATGGCTAACATCTTTGATTTCAAGAATAATATATGAGATAGTTGTCTATCTCATTGGTGGAGTTAGTTTAGGATTGATAGTGCAACTTTATTTTATATTTATCATTAATATTGGTGGAGCATTAACTAATGAATTAATTTCCGAACTTTTAAGGCCCGATAATTTGTTCCTACTGTTCTTAACTTGTGGAACATTATTTTCATTACAACAAATAAAAACTATTGAAATTGTTAAGTGGTCTTATAAAAAATCTCAAAAATCTTTTAACGATCTTTTTAAAGATAGTAATATTAGAGAGTTTTGCTATACTTCCATGGCTTTTTATATTTTCCTAATATTAGGAAATATATGGGAAGGTAAGATTAAAGCCATAAAAGAGATTATATTGTCTAGTTTCAATGCTTTGTTCATATTTATTGTTTTTGGTTTTTTAGTATATTGCTTTAAATGTTTGCTGGATGGATTTACTTCTGTAGATATAAAAAATAGAAGTATGAATAATGAAGGTATTTGGAAGTCAATAATAAACTCATTTAAACTTCCATTGATTGCCTTAATAATACTTTGTTTGATTTCATATTTGATTTTATTAGCTTTTTTTGAGTTAGATTCTTTCGACAACTTGATATTTCAATACTTCCTTGCCATAGCAACATTTTTGATGTTTATTTTTATTTTGGCTTTCCCTTTTTTGATTGTTTGGTGTGGTGGTAAAACAGTTATTCAACATTTTACTTTGCGAATTATAATATCTTTTAATCATTATGCTCCTTGGAACTATGCCAATTTTCTTAACTACGCTACTGAACGCCTATTCATGCAAAAAGTTGGTGGCGGTTACATCTTCATCCACCGAATGTTAATGGAACATTTTGCCAACATGAAATTAGATTAACTCAATTTATCAATGTCAGACATTAATTTTGGAGTCAGGAAAAATGAAAACTATTTTAGTTCTAAAAGCTAATCCAAAAACAACAAAATCCTTAGCACTTGACCGTGAAGTACGAGAAATTAGAGAAGCTTTAAAACTATCTGCAAATCATCAACAATTCTTTTTAGAAAATCGAGGGGCAGTTAGAATTAAAGACTTACAAATAACGTTACTAGAAATTCAACCTCAAATTGTTCATTTTTGCGGTCATGGAGCAGGAGAATCTGGACTTGTCCTGGAAACTGATGATGGAGAAGAACAGACTGTTGATGCTGATGCTTTAGCTAATTTATTTAAACTGTTTAATCATCATATTGAATGTGTTTTACTAAACGCTTGCCATTCAGAAGTTCAAGCTAAAGCCATTGTAGAACATATTAATTATGTTATTGGTATGGAACGGGATGTATTAGATGAAGCAGCGATCGCTTTTGCTCATGGTTTTTATACAGCACTTGGAGGAGGAAAAGATATCGAACAAGCTTTTGATTTTGGTCAGAATGCTATTCAATTAGAAATGTCAGATACGATTCAGCATTTTGTCAAACAACGAAAATTTATCCACTACATTTCACCAGAAGAAGTTAAAGAGGCTAAGATAGCTCTCCATTTAATCCCAATTAAGCACAAAAAAACAATTATGAATCCCATCCAAGATACCTCTCCACCTCCTGCTTTTTATTCTTCCCATACTTGTGTTGATTCCTTCGTTGGTCATTCAGACTGGGTGCGTTCTCTTGCTTTTAGTTCCGATAGTAAACTCTTAATCAGTAGTAGTAACGATAAAACTGTCAGAGTTTGGGATGTGGAAACTAGACAGTTAAAACACCTGTTAATTGGTCATAATAAGCGAGTAAAAGCCATTGGAATTAGCCCCGATGGACAACACATTATCAGTGGAGCAGTAAATAGTAAAATTAAACTCTGGGAAACTGCCAAACTATCTCAAAAACAGACAAGCGAATGTGACAAAACCCTTTCAATATCTTCTACAGAGTTAACCTTATTTAATTCCTTACCGATCGATCCTGATAGTAAACTATTTGCCACAGGCAATGGTAACGGCAAAATTAAACTGTGGGAGGTAGAAACCGGAAAATGGAAGGATACTTTTCAAGGTCACTCTAGTAGTGTTTTTGCCCTTGTCTTTAGTGGCGATGGTCAAACCTTAGTCAGTGGTAGTTACGAGAAAAACATCAAAATTTGGGGTATCAATGGAGATTTCACTCAACTGCGTCATCTTATTTCTTATGCTCATTTAAGTTCAATTCTATCTCTTGCCATTAGCCCTGATAACCAAATTCTAGTAAGTGGAGGACAAGATTCTACAATAAAACGATGGAATTTGGCAACTGGGACAAAAACTGATTCCCATCATATTCTTAAAGGTCATGCGGGAAGAGTTTGTTGTGTTGCTATCAGTCCTGATGGTCACAAAATAGCTAGTGCTAGTGGAGATTACACTATTAAAATCTGGGATTTACATACAGGTAAGCTCTTAGAAACTCTTACGGATCATGTAGGGGAAGTTCGCACTGTTGCTTTTAGTCCTGATGGCAAATGGTTAGCAAGCGGTGGAGATGATCTAGAAATAAAATTGTGGGAAATGTAGGAGGATACTTAAATGAAAGAATTTAACCGCAGTTTAGCTGTAACAATAGGTATTAATAATTACAGAAACGGTATTCATCCTCTAGAAACTGCTAAACCCGATGCTGAGGAACTCGCTCGAATTTTAGAACAAGACTATCACTATAATCAAGTAACTTTAATCACGGATGATACTCAGATAAAACCCACTCGCGAGAATCTCTTCACCCTACTTAAAACCACCCTTCCTCAACAAAATCTTACCGAAAGCGATCGCCTATTATTCTACTTTGCTGGACATGGAATTGCCCGCCCTAGTGAAGAAGAAACAGAAGATGGGCCACAAGGTTTTCTGGTTCCTGCTGATGCTCATTCTGATAAGTCAGATTCTCTAATTCCCATGAGAGATATCTATCAATATCTAGCCAAACTTCGCTGTCGTCATTTATTAGTAATTCTCGATTGTTGTTTTGCTGGTGCATTTCGTTGGGCGAGTACCCGTAAGTTTATTTATACCCCTAAAAAAGCAACTAAAGCTCATTATCAACGTTTTACAAAATTTCCAGCTTGGGAAGTTATTACCTCATCAGCATACAATCAAGAAGCTTTAGATTTTCTCAATAACCGCAGAATTGAACAGACAAAATCAGAAAAACATTCTCCTTTTGCACAGGCATTATTTCAGGGATTAAAAGGAGAAGCAGACTTGAATCAAGATGGTGCAATTATTGCCCCAGAATTATATATTTATCTCAGAGATTATGTAGAGAAAAACTCCAAAGAAAAACAAACTCCAGGGTTTTTCCCTCTACAAAAACATGACAGAGGAGAATATATTTTCCAGATTCCTGGTAAAGACTTAAATTTAGCAGAAACACCAGAATTAAATCCAGATAATAACCCCTATCGAGGTTTAAAAGCTTACGATGAAGAACACGCTCATTTCTTTTTTGGTCGTCAAAAACTAAGCCAAGAATTATTTAAAATTGTCTCTCAATCCGAACGCCAATTAACAACAGTAGTTGGTATTTCCGGTTCGGGAAAATCTAGTTTAGTCAAAGCAGGTTTAATTCCCAATTTAAGAAATATTGATATTAGATTAATTTATACTTATTGGTTAACATTATTTGTGTTAAAAGGTTATCCTCATTTTCCAATTCAATTTTTACCGATTAATTATATTCCTAACCCTTTCTACATCAGATTAATTTCTGCTTGCTTGCTAAGTCTGGCAATTTTAGAAGTATTTCCCTATTTTACTCTCAAATATTTACCAATTTATTATACTTATCAATGGCAAATCCTGGAAATTATCCGACCAGGTGCAATTCCTTTTCCAGAGTTATTTCGTACCTTTGCACCCTTAATAACTGAAGATATTTCTATTGAAAAATTTAAAGATAATCCTCAGAAGTTAGTTGAGTTAATAAACGAATGGGGTAAAAATAATCCCCAATGTAAATTATTATTAGTTATCGACCAATTTGAGGAATTAATTACCCAAGCACCTAAAGAAGTTTCTAATCAGGAAAGCCAAAATAAAAATCGGTTAAATAAAATCAAAAGTAAACTATTTGGCAAACAAAAAGAAACTAAATCTACATCGACAGAAATTCAACCAGAATGGCAACAATTCCTTGTTTTTTTAGTAAAAATTATTCAAAACTCTCCTCAATTAAATATTGTCGTTACTTTACGCTCAGATTTTGAACCAAGGTTTGCTGAATCAGTTCTGAGACCTCACTGGAATCGTTTTATTGTCCGCCCGATGCGTCCAGATGAGTTAAGAGAAGTTGTGGAATCACCAGCGACGGAAATGGCTTTATATTTTGAACCGGCTAATTTGGTAGATCGTTTAGTTGATGAAGTGAATCAAACACCCGGAGCTTTACCCTTATTATCATTTACCCTCAGTGAGTTATATATCAAATTATATGAGGAATGGCAAAGTGGAATCAAAAGCGATCGCTCTTTAACAGTCGATCGGGAATTTGATCGGCAAGGTGGGGTAGCAGGTTCATTAACCCGAAGAGCAAATGAAGAATATGAGAATTTACCCGATGATGCTCATAGAACTACCATGCGTCGGTTAATGTTAAGAATGGTAGAAATTGAAGGACAGGAAGCATTAAAAAGACGGGTTTTAAAATCTGAGTTAATTTATCCTAGCAATGAAGAAAATGAACGAGTTAAAACAGTTTTGAAATCTTTAGATGATGCTCGTTTAATTGTGACTGGAAAGGATAGAGGAACAGGAGAACCTTATTATGAACCTGCCCATGATTTTTTAGTTAGGGGTTGGGATAAGTTACAAATTTGGATTCGGCAAGAACAGGAAAACTTGACATTACAAAGGCTATTAACCCCAGCAGCAATGGAGTGGAATCATATAGAACAAAATCCTCATAAAGTTGAACCTTTGTTTAATTTCTGGAATATGGTACTTGACTTCACTTATGCCTCTATTAACTCTATTCCGACTCTATTTAACAAATTTCGATGGTGGAATTCAGAGGAGGAAAACCAGAAAAGTCAGAAAAAGTCAAGATTTCTTTGGGATACTAACCCCCGTTTAAATCTATTAGAGGAGGTACTTAATTCTAATAACAACTGGTTGAGTCAGACGGAAACTGATTTTGTTGAAAGTAGTATTAAGCGGAATCATAGGAAAAGAGCTACAAGCTGGAATATTACTTTTGGAGTAATCTTTCTATTAAGTACATTTTCAATTATGACTCTAATTGGTCAAAGAGATGCTTTAATTGGGCAGGTTAATGCTTTGGCAGAATCCTCAGAATCTTCCTGGACTTCAAATCGAGAGTTAGAAGCATTATTAGCAGCTTTACAAGCAGGAAAAAACCTCAAGCATCCACTAATTCAAGTATTTCAGCCGAATAGCAATCTCTATAATCAATTACACAATCGAGTTTTAGAAATTTTATATAAAGTTATTTATCAGACAAACGAATTTAATCGCTTAGAAGGACATGAGCAACATATAAATGAAATCCAATTTAGTCCCGATGGTAAATACTTAGTTACTGCTTCAGAAGATCGTACAGCTCGCTTGTGGGATTTACAGGGTGAACAAAAACGCGAACTAAACCATCAATACCCAGTAATAATGGTGAGGTTTAGTCCTAAAGGTAAATTTATAGCTACGGTTTCACAGATTGATATTATTCGTCTATGGGATTTAGAAGGTAATCAGTTAGCAGAATTTCAGTCTCAAAGGGATGTTTCTGATATTGAATTTAGCCTAAGAGGAGAATCTATTGCTATTGCTTCCCGTGACGGCATTAGTTTATGGAATTTACAAAGTGATTTGGCTGCTCGAAAAATAGTAAAATTGCCGTACAAAAGCACAAATGATTTTGTCAAATATGTAGAATTTAGCCCAGATGGTAAACTTCTTGTGATTAATGATTTAGATCGCGACACTATTATTTTATGGGATTTGGAAAAATCAAAGGCAATAAAGTCAATTGAGGGCGATAATGTAATATTTAGTCCCAAGGAAAATATCATAGCAACCTCAAATAACAACATTGTTAGTTTACGGGATTTGCAAGGTGAAGAGTTAGTACAATTATCTCATCAAGACTTAGTTGAGGAAATAGATTTTAGTCCTGATGGTAGATTTCTGGCTACAGTCTCTAGTGAGAAGATTGTTCAATTATGGGATTTACAGGAGCGAGAAAATTTAGAGACTCAAGAACCAGTTGTACTAACTCATACGAGTAAGGTTGAGATTGTCAGATTTAGCTCTAGTAGTTCACTTATTTCTACGGCATCAAATAACGGGACAGTTGGGACAGTGTACTTGTGGAATTTGCAAGGCAAGCAATTAGATAAATTCGTACATAGAGATGAAGTTCTTGATATTGATTTTAGCCTTGATGGTAGATTTATTGCTACCGCTATAGGTAACGGCACTACACACTTTTGGAACTTAAAAAGCCAGGAATTAAAACGATTAAATCATCAAGATTTCGAGGTGAAATTAAGTTCTGACTTTCAGTTTTTAGCCACTATGTCTTGGAAACGTTCAGTTCACTTGTGGAAGTGGGAAAATCAAGAATTAAGAGAATTACCTCATCCAGAGAACGTTATGAGTATTAAGTTCAGTCCTGATGGAAAGCTCCTGGCTACCAAGTCATGGGATGATATAGTTCGCATCTGGAATTTACAAGGCCAGAAATGGCAACTCAAGCATCAAGCATCGGTCAATAAATTTGAGTTTAGTCCTGATGGAAAACTATTGATTACAGCATCTAGCGATAAAGTAGTTCGTATCTGGAACTTACAGGATATGGACAATTTAGAAAATCAAACTCCACTAAAATTGCATCATCCCGACGATATAAATGATTTCAGATTTAGCTCTGATAGTAAATTATTGGCTACTACTGCAAACGATCGTAAAGCACGGGTATGGAATTTGCATAGTCCAGAGTTCCCAAAATTAGAGTTAGAGCATAAAAATGAAGTATCGGAAGTAAGATTTAGCTTGGATAACCAATTTCTGATCACGATAGATGGCCGCAGAGATGATCGGACAAAAGTTCACTTGTGGAATTTAGAAAATCAGGAACCGCAGGAAGATTTATTAGACTTATATCTGGGTTATGTTGCATGGTTACATCTTAGATTTAGTCCAGATAGTCGATTTCTGGCTATTGTTTCTAGCAACTCAAATGATGGTTTTGTTCATTTGTGGAATTTGCCAGACCAAAAACTTTTATCAAAAATCCCTCAACAGTCTTTTGATACAATAGAAAATATTAGGTTCAGTCCTAATAGTAATTTATTCGTTGCGTTTACCGTCAGCAAGACGGCTCAGTTATGGAATTTAGAAGGGAATAAACAAGCTCATTTACCACATTTAGATCGTGTTAACGATGCACAGTTTAGTCCAGATGGTAGTTTTGTAGCTACTGCCTCAGAGGATAGTATGGTTTATCTATGGAATTTGCAGGGTCAAAAAATAACGCAATTACAACACCAAGCTGCAGTTAAAAAAGTGAGATTTAGCCAACATGGTGAGTTTCTATTTACCGTTTCAGATGATGGTACTGTTTGGCAATGGCAGATGGGAGAATTGGATCGAATACTATCAATGGGTTGCGAACGAATAAGTAACTATCTCAAGAATAATATTAGAGTTAAGGACAATTATCCTCAGCTTTGCGATCGCACACCCTCAAGCAACATCTTCAAAAGATTAACAAAACTATTACGATAAAAAGCCTCTGAAATAAATTTTCCCCTAAAAGAACTGTTAATCTTCATATCAACACATAACAAATAGGGAAAATTTATAGGGACTTCATTTAACTGGTAGTTCTATATAGTAATGGTGAATGAAACGCTCAGTGTACCATTGCTGAAAACATTACAATGCACCACTACCAAAAAATCAACCTTAATTTGGATACAAGTCTATATGATGGCTTTAAAACTATCTGTGAAGAAAGTTTACTCGAACAAGCTGAGTTGCTTGTATTGCAACCAATGGGGTAAAGTTACATTCTCAAATATTGGATAAACTATAGCTTCCACACCTCTCACAGCTTTACTAGCAGCAAGTGTACCCCATGTACCACTGCCTCCACCACTCCAAGGAGATTTAGGAGTGCAATTATTAGGACAAGGTTTATTCGGAAAACCCACTGCAATATCTCCAGCAGACAATGAGTTTACCATCCGCTGAGAACGTTCGGCATAAGCCCAATTTCTTGTTCTGATATCTGCTTGTAATTCCTGCTTTACATTGAGCCTTAGATAATGGCAATTGTTGCTCTGTGCCAATTCTCCTAGCATAGTATCAACTCCAGGAGCATCTCCCAATACCCATAGACAGTTTTCTCCAAAATTCTCAGGAAGATACCTTTTAGCAACTTCCCAAACCTTATCTCTCTGTGGTACTGTCAATTTTCTCGGACCAGTAAATAATATCCTTCGCATAGTTATCCTCAAAAACACCAAACTCTGAGGCGATAGCCACTTTCAAAGAAGGTATTTCATGTTTACCTGTGCTATGATTTCTTCTGCAAATCTAGGATTTTCTGCCATTTCTCTAATAAGGTGTGTCATTTCTGGGTATTTTTTTACCAGAAAAATGTAATCATCGTAGGTTTCTTTAGGTATTCTGTTATTGAGAGTTGTCAATAATTCCTCACTTACTTTCAGTGACTTTGACAACCTTTTTACTAATTGATCGCTTGGAAAATAATATGCAGTACCTTTCTCAATCTTGCATAGGTATGAAGGGCTAATTCCTAGATTATTTGCTAGCTCTCTTTGAGATAAATTCATCTTTTCTCGGAGCATTTTTATTTCTGCTCCAAGTTTTTCTAGGCTCATTGACAATAATTGATGATTAATTCAATTGCTATTACAATGATACCTTAGTTAATAGTAAAGGTAGACATTAGGCTATAAACCTACTGAATGTATCCACATATTTTCAATAGCCATCAGTTCTGAATGGTTAATAGTTTGATACCAAACCTTTGCCTCCCCACTACTCCAACTTCCACAAGCTGCACCAATAAGCCATTTACTGTATATCAAGTTTTCTCCTCTGTGGGGTTCAGTGGAATTATTGATATCGTAGTACCATCCATTAGCTATCAAGTCACCATAAGGATCATGTACTACAAAATGACCTTTTTCTGTATGCCCTTTAATAACTATGATATGCCCTGGATCAGTAAAGAAGCCATGAATAATAACTGGTCTGCCTTCATCTAGAGACTTATAAATATCGTGAGTACCAGCGTTAATATTTAGCCTATCAGTTAACCCATAACTTTCTATCAAGCTTTTTATCCCTTGGGGAGAAAACCTGTTCCATCCTGTTACCAAAGCTTTATTGTACAATTGATCTTCTAACTGAGCTTCGCTGCCATCTCCTGCAATACCAAATTTTTTTAAGCACATTGCAGTACAAGTAATGTTGCAAGCACTGTAAGGTTCGTACTTGTTATTAGTCTGTGATAAGTAAGGCACTTCTATATTTACCTTGATGTCATCTGCTGTTCTTGAAACTGACATAATTGACTTCCTGTGATATTATTTAATTGTTTAGAAGTCTCACAATCATTTGTCCTTCATCCTTTGAGGGACAATTTTTTATTCATACCTACCACTGTCATCATTCGGTTCTGCATACCACATATACTTAGCTGTAGACGGTGCATCGGGTACATAGTAAACTTCTCTCTGCGCCATCATCTGCAAATATATTCTCCTAATCTCATCCTCCTCCTCGATGATGGAGTCAGCTACAAAGTCATACCCCCAAATAGGTTCATTCTCCATTGAATAAATAATCCCAAACTCTTCAGGCCAATTACCATCAGTTTCCAACCGCATAGCTTGAATATCCTTAACCCATTCCTTCTCTTCAGTAACTAACACCGCCTTGTGAATGCTATAGGTGTCATCAACATTAGTATTGTTCCTGCAATAGACATAGGCTAAACAAATCAACCCTTGTTCCTTCTCCTTTTCCTTCTGCTTAGTAGGCGAGTCTCCCCAAATTAACCCTGGTATCAAACAACTAATCATAATAGTTGCTCCTACCATAACCATCGGGTTCCATGCTGCCGCCTTCCATATTAACGACGGTGCTGCACTGTTACCTCCTACTGTGAGTCCTCCGGCAGTTGGTATCGCCACCTTAAGAATCTCTGGTGCTATCTTTTGCCCAATAAACTGTGCTGCTGAATAGCTCAAAACCTGGTTAATGCCAAGATTATTAGTAATAATCATATCAGCATTAGCTACCTTCAATGATATTTCCATATTAGGGTCATTAATCACAGTCTCCAAATTATTTGCTGCCTGCTCAATCTCATCTTTACTACCTCTTAATAACTCCTTTAACCATTCCTTTGCTGTTGGTAATTCGGCTGGCACATCCTCAGTTAAAACTTGCCTCAGAAAATCTAATCTGTAATTAATTCCTGCTTTTATATCTTCCAATATTGGCATAGGAGAATTAAATATTATATCTCTACTCATCCTCAATTTAGTATCAAATATCCCTGTCAAGCCTGGTAATTCTCTCAATAATTTTTCTGGCAATGAAGTTGCATCATAATCATCATCAATATCTGGAACTAACGTAGGCTGAAAATAATCTGATTCCGATAAGTTATCCCCATTCATCCTATTCACCAAATCTGGATTTTCTTGAAAGTATATTGCAGCGTCTAATACTCCCCTTTCCGAATAGGGAAAACCAAATAATTTCATCACTACTGAACTAGATAACATTGATAGTGGAATTACCATATCTGTAGGAGTAGGAGTCATTGTACTTAATATCCCACTCATTAGCTTTTGTATCCATTCTGGAAAGTCCCAACTAGGTTCAGCATCTATCTCTAATCGTTCTGATACTGCTGGTAATCTCAATCTCAAACTAGCGAAATCTTTCCAATTTTTCTTAATAACATCGTTCCACATCCCTAGTAAATTTTTCTTAGCCCCAACATCAGGATATTTAGCAGAATTAAAATGTCTATTACAGTTCCTTACCGACTCACAAGAAAGTCTAGAAATAATAGATGTATATTGATTAAAATCTAACCTTTCTGTTACCTCCCTGAGAAACTCTCTATAGAATTTAGCACCGTAAGGCTTGTACTTATTCATGTACATTCTATGCTTGTGGTTGAGGGTGAAAAAATCATCAGTTCCACCTCCTAAAGTTTGGTTAATAAAAATGCTTAGGGGAAATCTATTATTATTAGTCCAACTACCCATAATCAAATAACTATTTAAATAACTATTTCAATTTCATTTACAGAAAAACGACCACCAAATGTAGTAATAATTGCAATAGGTTTATCATTTTCGTATATAATTTTTGCTACCTCATGTAAGCAGCCCTTTTTGTCTACAATTAGCTGTCCAATACAAAAATTTTTGTTCATAGTTTATTTTAGAGACAATGTATCAGGGAACATATTTAGCGTTAGTACGGTTTGGTACTTATAATTGGGATGCAACCCCAGATAATCATCATTATATAAGAGTTTGAGCATCTTTACTTTTTCCCGATGCGACCCCAGAAATTAAGCAACTTACCCCGGTTTTACGGAATGCTAATTAGCGTTTCTTGTCAAAGCTATAAATTTTGTGGCAAAATTTTAAAATCGTTCTTTTCGTCCTAATAATTGGTGATATATTATTCATAGTTAATATTAGTAATGGCTAAATAAATAACACCTAAAAATTATCTAAAGGCCAATCTTCAGGGCGAATATAATACCATAAAATAGTAGCTTGAGTGGTTCTGTATTTATTTTTTGGTTCATCCCTAAAAAACTCAATTTTCCATGAATAAATTTTAGCCGCACAAAGTTCACCGGGTTCTGGCAAGTTAACTTCACCCCTACCAACATCACCAAATATAGTCCAGTCTCTTTCAGGACTAGACCTAATCATAATGGTAGCTGGAGCTTCTCTACCGTCTGTGTACATCTGAACAACATTGCATAAGTGCCGTTTATTCTCTGGAAATTTCTCATATAACTTTTGACTTGGATAGTACAACTGGTAAGGGTTGCCTTCCTTTGTTGCCTTAATAGCATGAACCTTATTAGCTCCCTTGATGGGAACCGCATCGTAGTCACCCCAAGCTAATGGAGCCAACCTAGAATGCTGCACCCCGTAAACCGTCAGAGTATTCATTCTCCCAGTCCTGGTGTAAGTGGCAATTTCCTCAGCGAATAGCAGAAAAACAAGCCCTGCGGTAGTTTCCTCTCTAGCTCTTGCATGGTGACTAGCGTGCCAAAAAGCTGCTGCCCAATCATACTTAGTCAATAATCTGTAGTTGGTATTATTGGGACCCATAATATCCCAGTCAATATTGTCAGCTATAAACGTGACTGATTGTTCGTCAAATGCTTGCTTGAAAAACTTCTGATAATTCCCAGGTAGCTGATTAAATGGTATATCCCACAAAGTAGTGACATTTAATTTTTCCTTGAGGCGATCTATATTCTGCTTAGTCACTTCCAACCTTTTATCTATCCGCCTACGATAATCTCTAGCTTCCTCCCTAATATTGCGCATCTGCTTAATGCGCTCCTTCTTAAATTCTTCAATTGCTTCCTGAGCCTCACTTCCCTCGCTTCCTACCCAATAAGTGTTGTCCTCTCCTAAATTAGCAGCCTTCGCCATTGTTGCTCCGTACCATCTGTTAATAGATTGTGCCCAATCTAGCATGAACTCATCATAAGGTTGTGGCCTGTCTCTGTGGTTAGGGAACAAGTTCTCAAAATCTCCAACGTGTTTTTTGTTAATATCATAAGGTTGCCATACTTCATTCACTGCTGCTATCATCTTTGATACAGTGTCCGTGGCTTGGCTTCCATCCTCATGGGTAGTAGGAATAGGGGCGGTCTTATATATCCAATCTTTTTTGTATGCCCTATCTACTAGCCATGGAGCTTGTTTAGTCCCTGTGAATATAGCATTTCTACAAGCTGTAATCCCTCGTTTATGGGTATGGATATTGTTCTTGAGTCTGTCTACCTCATTTTGCATGGCCTGTGAGAGAAATGCTATTACAGTCATCTCTCTACTACCGCCTGTATACTCCCCAGTTCGGTAGTTAAAATTATCAATATTCACCTTTTTATGGATAGTACCGTTAGCTTTGGCATTTTGGATTAAATTGCTAATTACTCCAGTTTGGTTGTCCATAGACCTAATAGCAACTATCTCTATTTCTCCAGGAATAGCCTCTTTACCTAATTTCTCTACTTCTGGAGGAGTGCCATAAATTGTCTCAAAGTTTTTAGTTTCCCAAGTAATATTCTCATCATCATACTCAATTCCATCGTACTCTCTCTCCTTAGCTTGATACCAGTCTCCATCTGTGTCTCCTTGAAACCTCTCCAGCATTAGGTGTTGATCCATCCAAATTGCTCCTTTAATATTCTTGGTTGCTCCTAACTGATGATCGTCAGCATTGTCAATAATGTTATTGAGAATGTTAATGTATCCATAGTGCAATATAGGATTCCTAAACAATAAATGTTCTCCTGCTGAAACATCTTTAGCCATAAAGTTGTTCCCTGTCATCGGAATTGGCTGGCCTAACAGGGATACAAATTCTACAGCTCCAGCAATGGCTAATCTCTTCCATCTCTTGGCTAATCTATCTGTCATTCTTCCTACTACCCAAGGATGCCTTAGTAAAAATCCAGCCTTATCTGAGCTGAGAATTGTAACTAATGGATCTTCAAACTGTTCATCTGCACCAGCTTCAGCTCCTTCACCATCCTCTATATCCTCCTCTTCTCCAAGACTTCCAGAGAAATCAAAGTCCAGTTTGTTGCGATATTCATTTCCTAATATTTCTGCCATTGCCTTGGGTGAGTCAAAAGCTTCCACTAACGCCTGACATTCTGTTAGGGTACGAGGTATAATATCTGCTTCTACAGCATCCCAACTGTACCAAGCCCATAGCATCTGAGAACCTTTTGCTACTCTTTGTTCTCCTAGAGCCACTGTGCCAACGAATATTATTTCTGTGAACACTTCACCGCTGCTAGGTTTCTTACCTTTAAATCCAGATAAGGGTAATAGCAAATCATATCCTTGGGCTTCTGCAACTGTAAATGCGCTATCATCGGGGTCTAATACTTTTGGCAGTCCTCCTTTAACTGTGGTGACTGTACCCTTCCAACAATATTGGTTGGGAATGCCAACTCTGATTTGGATTGGTTTTTTCTCAGTTGCCCAACTATCATCAACTCCTTCAGTCAACTCCTGAGCAAGTTCAGCACTAATCTTGCCATGACTATCACCGGGATAATTAGCTAGTGCTTCTTCTGGAATAGTAGGGACAATAATATCTCTATCCTTTTCCTCATCAATAATTACTACTCTTATCTTGCGTGATATTAGTTTTTTGCACTCTGTAAGTAAAATTGAGCCGTAGTTAATCCGGTTCATAGCTGCATCACCAAAGTAAAGTTTGCCTAACTCCGCATCTGTAAATACATAGTGGCCATGAGTTCTAGAACTTCCAGCTAAATCTAGCTTCAACTTAATAGATCCTGACTCTGACGGTAGCTCAATCCCGTTTTTCATTGCTACAGAATATTTTGAGATAAATGCTTCATCTGGAGATTTGTTTGGTGGAATTGCTCCTACTGCACAATTCACATTGGGGTGCATTGCTCCCAATAAGTTCCTTCTATAAATAATTGACTCAAAACCATCATCTCCGATTCTCCAATCTCCTGTTCTAAAATCATAAATCGGCATATTTGTCTGATATATGTCAAATCCAGTTATTCCAAACCTTTTAGTTCTAGATTCCAAAGGTTTTTTAGCCATAGGTTAAAAATTATCCTAAATACTATTGACACTTCTTATTTTCTTGATATATGATTAAATCGTCAAATAAAAAAGTGAAACCCTCTGTAGGGGGTGATAAGAATGTCAACTGTAAAAGAAAAGTTCCAAGAAGCTGGAGCTAAGTTTGGGTTCAGTGTCACTCAGATTGGAGCAGTTTTTGAAGAAGCGACAAACCTGATTGTCGAAGGGATGAAATCGCTGGAAACTCAAGAATGGCCTGGTTTGGGTGCGCTAGTAACCGAACATAAGCCAGAAACAGAAAGGAAAATTGGCGGTCTGCCAAGAAAGATTCCTGAAAAAATTGAAGCCAGGTTCCGAATTGACAACAAGCTTAAAAAAGTTTTAGTAGATCAAGTTACTGAACTTCCAGAAAGTTCCAAACTTGGAGGAGAAAAATCTTCTCCATCTACTGCTACAGCTCCAATTCCAGTACCTACAGTGCAAAGCAAAATTTGGTATTTTGCGATTGACGGCACAAGCTACGGCCCGATGACAATAGCAAAACTTGTTGCTAGTCCTGCTTTTGACATAGACAAAGCTCAAGTTTTTAATGAAGAGTGGGGAACTAAGTCGTGGCAACGTGCCTGTGATGTAGCAGCAGTTATGAAGGAGTTTGAAAAGCAGAAAGATGAAAAGCTTCCACCTATTCCCATGAATTAAAAGCTTTATCAGTTATCAGTTAGCCTCCTTTCCTGCGGAATGCTACGCAAACGGAGGAGTTGCCTCTTGCAGAGGAGCTATCCTACGGAATGCTCTGCATTCATGTCGGCTCTTAGCCGAAACGCTTTTCATGTCGCGTAGCGTTTTTCATGTCGGCTCTTAGCCGAAACACGGGTTGTGCGGAACGCTAAACGCTAATGCTAACAGTTATCAGTTTTTCTGCAAGGTAAATGCCTGAACAAGAAGTAACAGAAAGATTCGTAGCTGTTCGTAAAACTCAGAAGGAGAAGGAGCAGCTATGGAAACAATTACAGGAGGTCATCGCCCAACGCTTGGCAGAACGTGACACTCCAGATGAACCCATAGATATTGATTTCTAATATAAGAGGTAAATTATGCCATTATCCACAGCAACACTAACCGCAGTATCCGGTAGATTTGGAAGTGATTTCTCTTCCTTACCATCAGCATCATTCTTAGCTGGTTTAGGTCTATCTGGCACCGAGCAAGCACACAAATTATTTGTTCGTTTGTGCCAGTTTTTAATTCTAGAAGCTGAGAACCAAGATTACGCAGCAGTAGACGCCCGCAACCCTCGCGCAGTTTCTCTTGATAACGACGGTCTAATGGGTGAAATCAGTATTAGGTTGTACGTTCAAGATGTTAATTTGAACCAAATTGTTACTGGTGTTGACCTGAGCAATGCCAATGGTTTGTTTGGTTTAGCTTCCTATGACTTAACTGGAAATACTAACCCCCTAATTACTGGCACAGCTTTAGCTACTAACTACACTGTTCCTTTAGGGCAGGTACTTTTAGATTGGGCGCGTGTTTTGAATAGCTATGATTCAGATCCTGCTATGGACAGCTATAGTCAGAAGGTGCGTATTAGTACCGCTGAAGGTTCTGACGGTCCACGAACAAGCATTCGGATTGAATTTCCTGTTACTGGTCAGCTAGTTTTCCAAGCTGAAGATTTGGTAGATTTTTCTTAGTACATAATTCTGGCGGCTCTTGCTGCCAGGTTGTCTATTCTTTACCATCTATCTCTTGCTATATGATGGTTCCAGATTTCAGCCAACTATTACTGCTATTGCTAGAATCACTTTGGAGCCGAATTTTGCAACTGCTTTTTTGTATGGGGTTATTTTTAATAATAATAATCTGCTTCTACATCAAGAGCATAAAAGGATACTAGCAAATGCCTCTTTATTCTAATGCCAGCTTGAACTATGCCAATTACAACACAACAATTGTTAGCAGAATTAGCTAACTCCTCAATGCCATCTAGCAGTATTGCCAACAACTTTAATATTAGTGGTTATGAGAATAATATATTTCTCAAAGACTGGTGTATGTTGGTCAATGGCTTATTTTTAATTAATCGCGAGTTTTACAGAAACTACGAGCTTGCCTATAACGAGCCTAGACCAGCACCTTATAATTTTAGTTCCCCTACATCCAATTCGGCAATTTACACAGCTAGAATTGACCTATACATGGACGATTTCAACACAATAACCAACAGTCAGAGAGACAGTTTTCAACCTTTTAATGGAGTAACCGCACAAGCTTTGGATATGAATAGTTACACAAGCTTGTTTGGTTCCAACTTTGCTCAGTGCCCTTGGTTAGTGACGAATTTTGATACAGTTTCTCCAATGCAGTTTGCTTTAGACACTGCAAAAATTATGCAAGAGCTAGATGAACCAGTTACTGTCGCTCTTTCAAACAGAAGCTCTGTTATGCTTGCTACTATCAGGGCAGAAGTAGAGGTAGGAACTCCTCAAGTTCCTCAGTACGAAGATATTTTAGTAGCGTAGGAGGTTAGCTGTGGGAATTTACCAATACGAAGCGAGAACTGTTAGTGTCGTCCCAAAGCTACAGTCACTCGACACAAAGTCTAAAAACCTCCTTAACTCAATAGATTTTTCGTCACACAATACTGAAAGGTTTGTCAAGTCACTTATAAACTTCTGTTCGGCCGCCGTAATAGCTAGTGCCATTCCTACAAGTGAGCCTGATGTAGCTAATTTTGAATCTGTAGAGTACAGTTATAACGTAGGCCGTAAAGCAGGAGCAGATTTGACTGTAAAGTTTTACATCGACCCATATCACACATCTTTAGTATTGGGTAAAGAAATCAATGGTCGGTTAGCTATTGCTGATAATGTGTTTACCTTGCCAGAAGTCACTGCCTATATGACAGATATTAGCTACTTAGCAATTGACTTTACCGGAAGTAGCACTAACCCATTACAGTTTATCTATGACTGTTGTAGAGTGCTGCATGAACGAGCAACGTCGGATAGTAGAAGCTATCCAGATAATGACCCTCAATTCTCGATCAATATTTCCAAGAGAAGGAACGGAGTTTTGTGTGATATCAACTTTAATTACATTCCTTTGAACGCGCCAAACTTACCTTTCTATAGCAAAATTGCTGACAATTACTCATAAAGATAATGAGCTTACTTAACGACGATGCAACCGTAGCAAGAGTAGTCCAATACTTTCAGGATAATACCGTTAACGCTACATCTCGTGATTATTGGACTGGGATAGATATGTCTGTTCATAACGACCAGCCATTTTTTAAGGTTTGGGTAGCATTTTGTTCTATCAGCAAGATGATAAATGATTATTACTATTACAGTTCCGAAAACCCTAGCTATCCTAGACGAACTCCTATTAGATTTGGCTTGAAAACTGCTAATTTAGTAGAAATGACTGTTGGCTTTCAAGTTGAACCCAACAACCCCAATGAAGTTAGTGGCAGTAATGAAAATGGCTACTTGATGTCAAATATGGGTTCTCAATATTACTCTTCTAGTAACAGGAATTACTACACAGATACACCTTATTTTAACAGCTCAAACCCTAGAGCAAATCAACCATTACAGTTAATTTGGGATTCTGCTAGGGTACTGAATACTTTAGCTAAGGCAGGAGCAGCAAATAAAGAATTACCTAATAATGGAGGTTTAGGAGTCAGAATTTTAGAGGGAAGCGAGAAGCTCAATGTGACTATTAGATGCGATGTGCCTATGTTGACTCCCTTGATGCCTTTATGGGCAGACGTAAATAATTAATAATTAATAATTACCTATTCTTATAACAGATAGGATTGGCTAAAAGGAATTTTTTTTCTTCTCTTGGTCGATTGGATATGGCGTTGTGCAGGGCGCTAAACGCCATCCCATCCTACGGGAAACTTCGTTAAAACGACCGTTTTTTCTCCATGAATGGAGAGGCTTTATACCTTAATTTTTCGGTAAACGTTTAAATTTTAAGAAAAACTATTATGGCTGAACTAAGATTCACCCGTGGTTTTGTTATTATCACTAAAACTGGTGATATTGCATTTGAAGTTGAGAAGATTGGCACTAATGCGGATGCTGAAGCTAGAATAACTTTCCGTGGCGCTGACTATTCAGACTATTTTAGGAGGTTGGGAACTGCTGTCAAGTCGATGGACTCTATTGGTCATTTCTATTCTCCAGCTAGAAGACTGTTTTGGGAGAAAGAAGAGGAAGGAATCAAAACCTTCTCTGTTAACGTTAAGAGCAATGAAGTAGCATATCCAAAGACGTTTACTTGTCATCTATCAACCAACAGCAACGGTGTTGAAGAAGGATTGGCTGAATGTTATTGTGTTATTTTGCCCAAAGGTAGCCATGTTAGCGACTTCCTCTCAGATGAAGTAATGATAGGTAGTTTGGCAGAGTATGGCAATATCGATTTTAAGTTCATGGACTGGGCAAGGAATGAATATCCTCCTCAACTGCAACCAACGCTTAATCCTGAGATTAATAAACTACTGTTTCAACCTCTAGGAAATGGAATCTTTTATATTACAGGTAGGTATCGCTCTGTTAATACCCAACAAATTCCAGAGCAAGCATTAATTGACTACAACAATGAGAACGGAACTAGCTTTGATACGAAGACTAGAGAGAAGATGATTTTGCCAATGGTGAACCAAGTGGAGTGGGATATTCCGCTGTTCATTAGTAGTGGAAACATTTGGTATAAAAATGGAAACTTTAATGGTGATTGGTTGAAACCTCTAGCAGGAGTATGGAAAGCTAGGTCTAAAGAAGTTGAACTTAAATACGATGATGGTCGTTACGCAGTTCTGTTTGGTAACGGCCAATTTAGTTGGGACATTGATGTAATTGTTACAGGCTTTACTAAGATTTAAAACAATGGTTCATCTCTGATTAATGTAGTGACAATGTAGTCACCTTTTTGATATGTAGTCACCCTAGCTACTTCATCATATTGAACATTAATATGCTGCCCTATTAAGTGCATAATATATTTGCCTCTGGTAGTAATATGTTCTGGCAAGTCTGGACTCATGTAGCATTGAAAGAGTTTAAAATCAATACAGTTGTCAAATAATAAATCTAAATATTCTCTGATTTCTTTGCCAAAGTTGGGCTGTTGTGCCAAGACAAGAGCTGGTGAATATTGCTGTATCACTGGCTCTCTATCTTCTTTGGGGAATAATTTCCACATCCAACTGTCGTGTCTATCCTTAATATTGCGCATTGTCACCCTTTCTGGTTTATAATCTCCGTACTCCTTATAGATTGTGTTATATACTGCATGGGCGTTTATCACATCTGTTTCGTTCCTCCAAATCATAAACGGCATCTGCATCATATACCCGTTACTAAGTACAATGAAGGAGATGTTCTGCCTTAGCTCATCGTATAAGCTGTTAAGATTTAAAGTTTTTGCTATCATATCTACCCCGAATGGCTTCTATACAAACAATAGTGTATCCTCTTCCACCTACACTTAACAAAATTATTAGCTCTGCCAGGAGAAGTATTTATGCGTCCTCTTCAGAAAAGCGTAAGTGGACTCAGGAACTTGCTTTGATGTCTAGTGCATTGCAGCCTTATGAAGAAAATAAGGTTTGGCTTTGTTTTACCTGGAAAGTATACAACCAAAACCGAGACCCTGATAATATTGCTGCTGCTGCAAAGTATATAATGGATGGACTGGTTGCTGCTGGTGTACTGCCGGATGATTCTTTACGATATATCGGTAGTCCTGTGTTGCATTACTACGATAAAGCAGAAAAATGGGAGGATCGCTGTGAGCTTACTATCAGCACTCATCCTCCCGTTGTCACTTGGCATCAGTTTGACAGTCATTCTTTCAACTGAGGAAATATTTCTTTTACCATTCCCATCAAAGTTGTTGCTGTCTTTGCTTGAGTTCCTGTTTTGTTGAGCTGATAGTAGGCATCTGGAGGGGTACGATATTCTGATTCTGCCATCTTCTTAACTAGCCTTTCAGTCGCTAAACAATCTTCTAAAGCTTGATATCCTCCGTTAAAAGACTGATTTTCCCAACATTTATTTGTATTATCCCATTTATTGCAGTATTCATTGTGCATTAACATTATGCAAATACCAGATGAATAGTTTAACTGGGGAAAGCCATATTTATGTACAGTTCGTTTAAGTATGGTAAAGTTAAGCTGCCTGTTATAGACACATATATGCTTGTGTTTAGTTATTTCCATTATCTTTGGGTAAACTTGAGCAAATGTGGGTTTACCCTCTAGAATATCTTGTGCATTAGAACTAGGTCTAACTAAGGTGTTAATAAAAGTGTTTCCGTCTAGGTCAGTTATAGCAAGCTCAACTATCTCATTTTTAGTATTTAAAGTAGTAGTTTTCATACCTAGAATGACAAATTCTTCCTTGTTTTTGACGATTTTCTTGGCTGATTCTACAGACTCGTTATAGGCTGAATCATAGTCCCATTGATTTATATAGTCTTGCAAGTCAATTATGTAGTTAGATATTAATCTTGCTTCTTCTAAAATTGTTCCTTTTTCTGCTTCTACTGAATCTACTCTGTTTATGTCATATAGCCTAACATTATAAAGTTGAGAGATGCCAACTTGAATAACACCAACTGGTTTGACTGCTTTTAATCCTAACTCTTTTAAGTAACTTGCAGTTAACAAGTTTTTAGGTGGTCGATTGTTTTTCCAGTGGTATTTTTTTAATCCCTCTGTATTTTTTTTAACCATTTTTAGCCCAAATAAACTTAAGTATTTATGCAAACTGATTTAACTTTTTTCTCTAATAAAAATGTACCAAAAAGCAATAGAAACTACAATGGGTATCCACACATCTTGATGTTTTAATTTCTCAACAAATGAAAGGCGTTTTTTATACCTAACAACTTTAGTTTTTTCAGTATTAGTAACAGTATTTTTAGGATTATAAAGACTATCAATACAGCCCAAACCTCCTCCAAATATTATACATTTTTCTTGCTTATCATTCAAATTTTTGATATCAATATTAACGCCATTATTTAGAACCAAAGTAACAGAATTTTTATCTTCATTTAACACAACTGTGTAGGGAGATATTACAGGTTTATTTTTAGTCTCTTGCTTGTCATCTACTTCTGGCTTTTGCTCGGCAGATATTAATTCTTGTTTGTCTGGTTTTTCCAAGTTACTAAATTTGCTTTTTGGAACAGATATAGCTACTGCAACTACAGTAACAATTCCTCCAATTACTAGCAATTTGAACGCAGAGCCAAGGATTGTTTGGAGAACATTATTAACCTTGGAATTATTAGTATTTGGGTCTAAAGTATTT
>NZ_JBNHEP010000045.1:0-24328 GCF_050015995.1 Dapis brunnea BLCC-M229
TTATTCAGTTATTAATTATCCATTATCAATTATCAATGGCAGTATCCCACAAAGAATCGGCAATTTTTGATAATCCCCAACCGGCTAAACCTACTAAACCAGCTTCCATAAATCACCTCTATTATCAGTTATTAATTATCCATTATCCATTATCCATGGCAGTGTCCCACAAAGAGTCAGTAATTTTTGATAAGCTGTTGTGCATTTAAACGACTTATTGTTATGTGCCTTGCTTAAGAGAAAAATCTTATTACTTCTGACTTCTGACTTCTGACTTGCTAAGACGCATTTTAAATGCGTCTTAGCTTAATGCCCAAGCTACTAAAACTACCAAAACAGCTTCCATAAATTACCTCAATTATCAGTTATTAATTATTATAGTAATTTTAAATAATTTTTTACAGAAAACTGTAGGGGTTTGGTCTCCAAAGCCTAGCATAAATGGGATTTGAAAACCAAACCCCTACTATCAAATCTTACAACCTATTTAGAATTCCTATTCCCTACTCCCTATTCCCTACTCCCTATTCCCTATTCCCTATTCCCTTATTAAAGATATAGAATCAACAATTTCATCCCCCCTATTCCCTATTCCCTATTCCCTATTCCCTGACTTCTGCAAGAAGTCTAAGCATAATGAAACGCATTATCCCAGATATAATCTATTAATTGTTTTGCATCATCTAGTGGCAAAACTTGACAACAACCATTTTCATCATAAGTTAATAATGGTATCTCTGAAACCTCATCCTCATCTTCACCATCTCTGAGTATCTTGCCCTGAATTTTTGTCAGATTATTCAAAGGTCCATTGATATCAAAATCAATTTTTGTATCAAAATTTTCCTCCATCCAAACTTCAATTTTGTCATCCAATTGTTCTGGAGTTAGGGATGTATTACTGGTGAGCAAGTGATAATAAACCAAGATAATTTCTTTACATTCCTCCTCTTCAGCATCATCAACTAAAGTTTGAAATACACCCGCATTATTAGCAATATTTTTGAAAAATAAAGTTTCTGTCACCTGTTTTTGAAACTTAATCTGTTTAGTTTTGTATTGACTATACTGCTTAAAACAAAATCCTCCTAAAGTTACCAATAAAGATAATGAAGCTAATAAAAGACCTGTCATATTTTTGACATCTTCCGGATTAGCTCGTAACTTTAATTGTTCTACAGAAGAAGGACCAAAAACCAAAAATACAATTACACCAATAATTAGTAAAAGTTGGGGTAAAATTTTCAAGGCAATAGGTACTGCTGCACCAATAGCAGGTACTACTAACATCAGACGATCTTTCAAAGTCATGCTAATTTTTACATTAGGAAATAAAAATTCTATATCATTTTTAGGGATATTTTTGTAGAGAGAAATATAGATTTTGCTAGGAATTAAATGAGGATCTTCCAGAGAATTATCAGAAGTATGACCATCTTTTTTCTCCTTACACTTAATTAATAAAGCCACTCTTTCAAAAATATCAATTTTCTTTTCAATTTTTCGGAAAAATCTCTTAAAACTATATGTCTGATAAATATCTCCCCGACAGTAACATACCATTTCTTCAAAATCATCAAAATCAATATCTGTTTTCAATTCTATCAGTGACATTTCCTGAAAAGCACGTTCTAAACTAGCCTTAGATATTGGATAATAATTACCTTTTTCTAGAATTTCTGCAAAACTCTGAACTACTTTAGTTTTCATTGTGGCGAGTTCTGAGTCAGAATAATCAACAATATATTTAGTATTAGCATCTGGATTAAAAGGCGCATAATTTTTCTTTAGTATTTCGAGTGTTTTATGTAATTTGAAATGATAATATGCCAATAAAATCGAACAAAAATCTCTAAATTTTTGTAGAGAATATTCAGGTAATTTACCATCTTTAATACAAAGTTCTATGATATCTCGCCGAGAATAAGGAATAAATGCTTCCCTGTCTTGATAAACTGTCATAATTGTATACCTAAATTATATATTAGGATATATTTTACCACTTTTTTTGCCACATAAAAACTTGATAATACTTGACAAAATCATGAAAGTATGTATAAATAGGAGGAATGTTATCGCCTTAATACAAAGGTTAAGCATAAAGATAAGTAAGCATTCAACCATCAGCTATTAGCTAGCCTCTTGCAGAGGAACTGCGTTATCAGCTATTGATGAGAGGGGAGTACAATAATTAATAATTAATAATTAATAATTACCTCTTCTTAAAAATAACAGGATTGATTAAAAGGAATTTTTTTGTTTTGTTTTCCTTGAAAGGAGAGGCTTTCAACCTTAATTTTTCGGTAAAAGCAATTGATAAATTGAGATAGAATTAAAAGTTACTACCAAAGTACACTCCTTTAACGTTAATCAAGAATTATCCATTATTTGCTAATAGCTGATTGCTAAAAGCTTAATGCTTACTAAAGATAAAATACAAATAAAATATATAAAATAATCATCATTTAATAAAATGAATCCAGAAGCAACTTTAAATCAACTTAAAGAAGCCAGTCCGGAAGGAAAACTCCCCTCTAGTTATGGAGTTTATTTCAAAAATACATTAGTAGCTCTATGTCATGCTTTAGAAGACCATATATTACAAACTTGCAATATACAACCCGAAGCAAAACCATTAGTTTTAGTAACATTTCAACAAGGAAAATGGTATCTGCAAGAAGCAGACCGTTATCAACAACTAGCTCAATGTAGCTGTCATGTAATGATTGGTGCAGTACCAGATAGTGGATTATCTAAACATCCTACAAGTAAGTTAGAAAATGTCTCTTTAGTTAATCTTGAAACAACCGATAGTTTGGTTAATGAATGGAATTTAATCATACTCGCTCCAACTTATAGAGCTATGGTACTTTGCCATGAACTGTCTGAAGATGAATATTTACCCCACGGTAAACCAACTGTAGATATAGAAAGAAAATTCTACGGTTTATGGACTTTCGATCGAAACTTAGTGGCAAAAGCAGCAGAAATACTTACAGAAAGATGTCGCCCCTATAATCCTGCACTAGCAGATACAATTCAAAAACAACATCAGGAAATTCTCAAGACTGAAGGTGTAGCACCCACAGATATGAGTGATGTAGTTTCTAGAATAGTTTCTTACCTGCAAACAACTCAGGAACAAATGATTGCCATAAATAGACAAACAAGGGAACTTTGGGAACTAGAAGGTCAAGCATTACGAGTGAGTCGCAACCTCAATGCCAACAAGTTGCAGGCATTTTTACGAATGGCACAGAAAGTAGATGAGCAAGATGAAACAAACCCTATCGCATCTCTACAAGTAGCAGCTTTATCTGAAACTTTAGGACAAATGTTAGATTTACCAACCCTGAAATTGCGACGTTTGCGGTTAGCAGGATTATTGTTTCGAGTCGGATTAGTTTCCGCACCAAAAGAAGTATTTACTAAAACACCTGATGAATTAGACGATAAAAGTTTAAATTTTTGGCAGGAACAGAGTGTACTTGGGTCTCAGTTATTAACAGCAATGCCAGAGTTAGCACCTGTCACTAAAATTATTGCTCATCACTTGGAATACTGGGATGGTAGTGGTAAACCAGATGGTCTCAGGGCAGAAGAAATACCTATAGAATCTCGTATTATTAGTTTAGTCTCTTACTTCCAAGAACTGACACAACCACGAGGTAAACGTGCTGCTCTTAGTTTAGGAGAAGCGCTAGAAAAGTGTAGCGATCGCAGTGGCACTTATTTTGACCCTACCTTAGTAGAAACTTTGAGTAATGTGATTCGATTAACAGAAATGGGTTTGATGGAATTACCTCAAAGGCCAAGTCAATTACCTAATGTCTGGTTAGAAGAAGCTGTTAGTGCAAAAACATCAGTACATTAATTCCTTTATTTCGATCTAGAGGTTAGCAGGCGTTGCTCAATGGTAATGATTTTTGACATACTCCCGACGTTGCGCTTACGCGAAAACGTGGAATTCTTCAGTCAGGGAAACCCTAACCGCTGTTTTGACAGAGGCGATGTCCTCCCCCTGTGTTTTTTGATCTTTTAGATCGTGAATATCTCCGTATCATAATAAAATACCTCCTGCTTGTCAAGGAGATCGGAACGTTTTATTTGTGGAGGTATCAGACTGTTGACCCTGGCTTTCCCATACGACGCTCCTTTTCAAGAGAGCGCGGGACTTCCCGCCAGGGGAGTTAAATTACAGCAGTTTCCGAAGTTATGAGGTAAACTCTTGCGGGCAAGATGCCCGCACTACAATGTTTTCACCATTTACTCTGTACATCATTTGCCCGAAATCTGCTGTAAGTATCAACGAAAAAAATATGTTTTCAGATTTTACCTTTAGCTACTGACCATTATATTTCAGCAACGCCCACAATCTAATGATAATACAATTACAGCCAGGCTATCTGGATTAAATTAATATTATTGATGCCGTAATCATGAATTGGGAAGGGATTGACTTGCGATTTTTGTAGGAGTTAATACCACTTTGAAAAAAGAATGCTACAAAAAGGTAGTTCTTGGTCAGATCTGCTGAAAAATAGCTGCTTCAATTCATTTTAGATAGTTATCTCGATCGTTTTCCCATTTTTTTCAATAGACATCTCCAATAATAAAAAATCAAATCAATTATCCCACATAAATCATCAATTCTTTCTCCCTGCTCCCTGCTCCCTACTCCCTACTCCATCTTTTCTGGAAATGTCTAATATTTACCCCTTCTTCCTTCTTGCTTCTTCCTTCTTTCTTGCTTCTACCATTTGTAACAAACACTTATCAGGCTTGGTATAATATTGTGGCTGAAACTAAAGGATAGCAATAATTTCGGATATCTAATGATTTAGACCAATTACTATGCATTAATGCTCTTTCTCATGTTCGAGCCACCAAAGTACGCTCACAAGGATGACGGACACGATCAAAATAATCCCCACAACGCGAAAACTCGTCTGCATTCCCTCAACCAAAATCTCAGGGGGCGCATTAGCAATATCTCTACTCAACGGAGATGCTTCATTTGACATCTCTACAGTGCTGACAGTCTTCGTAAAAATTGACAGCATGGCGCCCATAAGCGGCAAACCTATTATCTGTCCTAAGGTTCGGGACAAAGACAGCAAACCTGAACCAATGCCTAAGTTTTCTTGGGGTACTGCCCCCATCACAGCACTATTATTAGGCGATATGAATATCCCTACTCCGAGTCCAAATGGTACGACTCGCATTATATAACCCAACCAAGTTAGTTCGCTGCTTATTGTACTGAGACTCAAACACCCTCCCACTATTAACATAAGCCCGATTAAACTGATCGTACGGGAACCAAAGCGGTCGGATAAAGTGCCGGCCACAAATGCAGCCGGCCCTGATAAAGTTGGTATGACTGCCATCAACAGCCCCGCCTGTTGGGTAGGATACTCTTTAACAGACTCTAGGAAAAAAGGCAGAACAAAAATTACTGCACCTAAGACGATATAGAAGATTAAATTTAACAATAAGTTGAGGCTAAACTGTAGGGAACGAAATATTTTTAAATCTATCATTGGATTTTTGCTACGGGTTTCTGTTATTAAAAAACAGGTTAAGGCAATAGTAGCGATCGCCAAGATTACTAATTCTTTTGACGAGCCAAACCCTTCTCTTTGAAATAGAGTCATGTCGAATGCGAAGCAAATTAATGCTAAGGTCACCAGCAATCCTCCAAGCACATCAAATTTACCCAGTGGATTTTCCCTTTGAGTTTGGGCAAAATCAATGCTTTGCTGAACTGAACAATTAGAGATGTCAGGTTGCGAGGTCACTCTGTCATTTCCAGAAGAGGGTACGACCAGTGCGACAATTAAACTGGCAATTAAACCCAGGGGCACGTTGACCAAAAAGATTAAGCGCCAGTTCGACAAAGCCATCAACAGTCCTCCTACTGTTGGACCAAGGGCAATTCCTAGGTTGAAAATCCAAGCGACAATACCTAAACCTTGTCCGCGCTCTTCTGTTGGGAACGCTTCTGTAATAATCGCTGGAAAGAGGGCTGACATGAACACCGCCCCTAATCCTTGAAATGCCCGCCAAGCAATTAAAAAGCCGACTGTTTGTGCTAGTCCACACAGTAGGGAAGCGATTGTAAAGAGAATCAATCCACCCAAGTATAATCGTTTCTTACTCCAGATATCCCCCAACCGTGCCGCAAACAGAACCATTACGGTAAGCATCAGCAGATAACTTAAAACTACCCATTGAATGGTACTAAAATTGGTGTGGAGCGATTTTACTAATTCGGGAAGGGCAAGGTTGACAATGTTGACCTCTAAGCCAAACATGAACACACCCATCCCAATACCTATGAGTACCTTCCATTTTGTTGCTATTTCACCATTATAAACGGGTTTTACAACATTATAAACGGGTTTTACAACTTTCAACATCAACTCCTTTATCACAATGTAATACTAAATCCGGTTTACACGGGAGTCTTATAATGAGGGTAAGAGAGAGGAATTTCAAAAAGGTACTTTTTATAACCGGATTTGGTATAATTCCTCGTTTTTTCAGGGGAATAAAATTTCCTTCATGACATATTTACTACTACTATTATACCTCTCCAAAAACTAGGTTTTAGCCTCAATTGTACAAGGATTTCAACCTCATTAGATATCTCCAATAAAAAAAAATAAAATCAATTATCCCACATAAATAATCAATTCTTTCTCCCTACTCCCTGCTCCCTACTCCCTCTTTTCTGGAGATGTCTATTAATATTATTCACCGAAAACCTAGAGTTAACGTTCCTGACTCTAGTGCTGAGAAGAAATCGCTGGTCAGCCGAACATACCGACCCTGATGTAATATAAAATGTGGATATTTTTCAATTTGCTTAAACCCCTCAGCCTGTAGATGAGCTTTGATAATCTTCATTGTAGAAGTTGTTTTGTGATGTTGCTCGACTAATCGAATAATGTGTGGAATGCCATAGGGAGGTAACAGTTCTTGCAAGTGACCTAAGAAATCATTAAGAGTTTCACCTTCCTCTAAACACTCTATCGGTAAAATAGATGCCATCCCTACTTTACCCGATTCACCAGGAATTGGAACGCCATAAACAACTACTTCTCGAACTTTACCCGTCAATAGAATTGCTTCCTCGACTTCCACACAAGAAACATTTTCTCCTTTCCAACGAAAGCTGTCGCCCATTCGTTCAACAAATGTAAAAAAACCTTCAGTATCTCGACATAGTAAATCTCCAGAACGCCACCACAAGTCACCGGGTTCAAATAAATTTCTCCAGACTTTATTCTCATCTAGTTTTGGGTCAAGATAACCTCGGTAGATATTCCCTGGAACCCGCAACAGAGCTTCTCCTGCTTCTCCTGGTGCAACAACTTTTAATTGCTCATCAACTAATACTATATTGCTAGCATCAGGATGGTCTGGGGGAATAAAACCACAATAACCTGCTTTTCCCGTCCAATTGGTCAGAGCTGAAGCTGGCATTTCTGTTGCGCCGTAATGTTCGACTACTTTCTCAATTCCAAATCTTTCAATTACCTGCTCCCAGAGCGGAGCAGTTAAACCATTGCCAAAAATAACCCGCAGAGGATTTTTAGCATCATCGGGTTGTTTCAGACTCTGGTTCAGATAACGCCAGAGTTCGCCAATATAAACAACTGAATCACAATTGTAGGTTCGCACATCGCTCAGAAAGGCGCGAACCGAAAAGCGATCGCGAACTACAGCACAAGCTCCCGCCTCTACACAACTAGAAAAAGCCACAGCTAACCCATTTCCATGATACAGAGGTAAAGTGATATAACACTTACTGTCAGAAGACATCCCCGTTCGCAATGACCAAGCAATTCCTGCTCCAATCATCCGACGATGACTAAATAGTGCCGGTTTACTACGACCACTGGTTCCGCTAGTAAAAATAATTACAACTGGATCATCAAGTGTAACTTGACAACGGTGTTTAGCTGAGATTTGACCTGACCAGGGACGTTCGAGAATTAAATTAGGGTCATAAGTTTCTACTGATGGGATAGGTTTACCGATAGCAATTTTGATTCCTGAGTTCTGGGCTAAAGTTGATAACTTTTGAGCTGATTCTCTGATATTAAATAAAACTGCCACAACTCCTGCTTTAGCGAGTCCCAAAACTGTAGCTAGGAAAATAGCACTGTTGTTTTGGTGAACTCCGATGTATTGTTGATTTAAGGAAATCGCCCATTCTGCAATTTTATCGGCTGCGCGATCAAGTTCTTGATAACTCCAAGGATATGTAGAACCGACTTCATAAACAATTGGTCGGTGAGAGTATTGTTCTACTGATTTTTCCCAAACATCAGGCCAACTATTGACGTTTTGTGCTGCTAAATCTTGCCATCTTTTGCTTTCGTAACTTGCATATTTGTTGTATTTTTCGACTATTGTATTTTTACCCATTAGAGTCATCTTTATAAAATTCCGAGAAGTTGAAAAGCAGCAAGACCTGATATCACATAAACAAATTGATTGAAGAAATTCTGTGGAATTTTAGGTAGCAGCTTAATCCCTGCAAATATACCAATCCCAATAGACGGTAACATAAACAAATCAAATACTAAAGTTTGATGGGTAATCAGATTCAGTTTATAGAAGAGGGGTAACTTAGCTATATTAACAATCAAAAAAAACCAAGCCGCAGTACCGATAAACTTATGTTTTGAAAATCCTCGACTAACTAAAAAAATACTTATAATTGGACCAGCAGCGTTACCAATAGTGGTGGCAAAACCAGCCAGTGTACCAAAAATAACAGGGGATAAACTGTGTTTGGCAATCCAATGGAAATCTAGCCGATAGCGAAGCCATTCCAAAACCAATAAAGTTAGTACCAAAATCCCCAAAACGGGTTTCAAGTTTTCACTATTGACTTGTGCAAGAAGGCGAAACCCAATAAACATACCCACTAAACAACCAGGCAACAAACGTAAAAGTTCAGTTTTATTGGCGTGACGCTTATAGTACCAGACAGCTAATAGGTCGGCACAGACCAACATCGGCAGTAATACCCCAACGGATTGTTTGGCAGGAAAAATACTTGCCATAATTGGCACTATCAATATGCCTGCACCTGGTACTCCCGTTTTGGAAAATCCCACCAGAATACCTGCCAGAGAACTTAAAAATAGAACAGTTAAATTATCTAGCATTAATCATTAGAAGTCCTTATTTTTTTCATGATAAAGTAATGTATTTCTAGCCTTAGCCTTAGTGAATCAAACTCTGAAATCTAAATTTGTAAAATATAAAATGCTTTTGAATTACAAGTTAGGTAATCGCTATTTCAAGAAAAATTATAGCCAAAATAAGCAACGTTGTATTTTTTTATCTTTTATCATTATCTTTTCAAGTATTAGACATCTCCAAAAAATCATAGCCAAAATCACCAACACCGATACTTGAATAAACATCATTTTAATTTAGTGCTTCTTCACTCTTTGGATTTTTTTGAGTTTTCGCAAGTATATAGTAAAAGCCGTAGTTAGTCCTCTAAAATTAGAAACTAATCTTGATAGGTGAACCACCATTATCTAAACTTATACGACCAGTTTCAAGAATCGCTGTTGTCTGGAGAGTTCGTGTAGCAGTCGCGAGATTATTGTCAAAATCCTTCGGTTCAGCTTTTCCCTCATTGATTCTAGCAACTGCATCCACAAATCTTTCTATACTTTGATAACCATAAGTTCCCTGTCCAGCAAATTTACCATCAGAAGGTTCATATTTCATAAATAGAGGGTTGATACTAGCATATTCCCCTGATACTGTTGCCGTGGTATAACCACGATGAGCCTGGTCAATTTGTAACTCCCCTTGATTACCCATGTAAAAAAAACGTTGTTGAGAATGAACGTCAGATTTAGGGGCAATCCATGATGCCGTATGAATCGAAATTCCTAAATTCCCACTCTCAATATTTTCCCACTGAACCATTAGGGTAATAGTATCTTCAGTATCAATGCCTAACTCTTTTTTGGCGACTCCCGTAGCAGCTAAAGCATTAACTTGGATAGGTCTAGCTCTATCGCCTATTATCCACTCTAATAAATCTATATGATGAGAGTTCAAATAGTAGCTAATGTCAGAAGAGCGTCCTGCCCATTTCCCAAAAGTATTCAATTGACTTCTCGGCTGACTCATATAGCTATTCATATAACTAAAATCTCCATAACTGCGAGCGCGATCGCGAGCGTCAGAGTACATGGGGTCAAACCTTTTGTGCATTTCTATTGCTACCAGTACATTATATTCCTTTCCAACTTCAATTAATTTCTGATGTTCTGCTTGAGTTTTGACTAAAGGTTTAGCAACTAAAACGTGCATTCGCTGACGAATAGCAGTCATAGCAATATCAAAGTGGGTATCATCAGGAGTAACAATAATTACCCCACTACCTGGCTTCATCTTTTCAATAGCAGTTTGATAAGCTTGGGAATCATACTCATTATCATCAGGAAAAGTATGGACTGAAACATCTATTCCCTGATACCGAGAACTAATTTGTTCGACAAAATGATGACGAATGCCTGGAAAACGTTTTCCATCTCGTCCACATAGGGAAATTTTGTTTACTTTTCCACGACTTCGGAGGTCGAAAAGTACCAAGGCTACAACACCAGCACCTTTATCCGAATTAGCTGCTGCTCCACCAACAAAACCTGTGACATATTCTCCTGTACCAATAACTAAAATATCTGTTAACATATTCAACCAACTATAATTTCAAGTGATATCATTTCCGGTAGCATCGGTTTTGTATAGAAAAGTAAGGAAGAAGCTTTAAGAGAAGGAAAAATTTTACTTATATGCGGTAGATATTTCCCCAACTTTTACACGCTCCGATAGCAACAGACATGATATGAGTAGAAACGCTGACCTGAAAAAAATTTTTCTTAAGAGTTATGAGAAAACAAATTTTTGAGGTTTTCCAAGGACGCGATCGCTATAGGAATTACTAAACAGATTATCTGGATCGAGTCGATAACGGACTTTTTGAAAGTCATTCCAGTAGGGATAACTCTTTTCTAGTTTCTCAGCATCAGGCCCAAATCTTTTAGCCCAATGGGGGCGACCGTCTAAATTTGCCATAATTTTTTCATAATCTTTAAAATATCCTTGACAATCAACCAATTTACCATAAGGCATATAAGTAATTACTCCAATATAACAACTATCTCTACCTTGACAAGGACTTAACCAAATATCATCTCCTTTGACAAAGCGTACCTCAATTGGCAGATGAACTTGATAGTTTTTTTCTTGAATCATCTGGCGAATTTTAAATATAGCTTCAGATGTATGTTCTATAGGAATAGCCCACTCATTAACCTGCTGTTTAAATAGACAATTAAAATTAAATTGACTGACACTGTTCCCTCGTGACTGTTTTGACTTGCTAAACATTTGTTGCACATACCAACGATTGATAGAAGCTATCAAACCAGGGTTATAAGTGGCTAAATATAACAGAAATTCAAAAGTATAGTAACCAATAAGTTTTTCTTGATACCAACTCTGGAAGCGTTGGCAAAAATTTTGTCTCAAAGCAGTTTCTCCAGGTGGTTTGCGAGTTGCGCTCCACTCCCACACCCGATCTGCATGGGGTAAATACCAAAAACGATAGTGGTCAGCTTGCAGGCTTTCTGGTAGTTTCTCCAATACATTTTCTAGAGTTTCTGGTTTTTCTCGTACTTCTAGGTCAAATTCTTGAGTGACTTGTAATTTTAGTTCTGTCACTACTCCTAAACTCCCGATATGGCATCTAACTACATTTAAGAGTTCAGAATTTTCATTGAGGGAGATTTTGAGAATTTCCCCTAAACCTGTTACCAGTGTTATTTCCTGAATAATTGTTGAGAGTATGCCATAATTTAATCCTGTACCATGAGTTGCCGTTGCGATTGCACCGCCTATGGTTTGATCGGAAATTGAACCTAGATTAGGCCAAGCTAGTCCATGTTTGGCTAGGTTTTGACTCAACTTTTTTATAGTCACTCCTGCTTGAGCCACAACAGTTTGACTATCTGAGTCAATCTTGAGGATTTGATTTAAACGATCGCTACAAATCAAATCGCGATCGCTCATAGCAATATCGCTGGGAGAATGTCCTGAACCAAATACTCTGATTTTTGTTTTCCGTTGTATTGCTTGGCAAACAATATCTCTAATTTCTTCAGTTGAAGCAGGGTAATGCACAGAAGTGGGTTGGCATTGATATTGGCCTGACCAATTTATAAAGCATTTTTTATTCATCACTTTATGTTTTTTTTCTTGAAAAAAATTATTTTGACCCAAGGCGTTATTCAATTAAGGGATGAATATACAGCACATGAGGTAGGGGGTAAATGATGACAATCTTGTATTGCGGACATCTTGCCCGCGTGGGTGTACCTCATAACAACGGAAAGAGCTGTAAATGGGACTGGCATTCTAACTATCGGAAAATAATATATATAAGGAACGGGCAAGATACCCATTCCATAAAACTATTAAAATTATCTCGCATTTATGCAATGCCAATTATTTTGGCCTAATAAATTTATTCAGGCAATACTGTTACATATCCGCGTTTAATCTTGGAGTATTCCAGTTGCCTTTCTGCTCTCAGAAATTTTGAATTCATCTTTTCTTCATGGAAATTTTTGCGTTTTTCGCACCTCCAGTTAGTTATCCACTTTAGGTCTGATAATGCAATCAACTTAGCACGGGCTTCATTAGGGTAAAGTTGTTGTAATAAGGAAATAGTGCTGACTTCTTCCATTCCACCAGGTATATCCTTGATCAGTCCGCTAGAAATTCCTAGAAAACCTGTCACGTTTAATTTTGATAAATTCCACAACGCGAGAGTATTCCAAGGAGAGTTCATGCCATCTATAGGTTGAACTCCAACTCTATCTGCTCCATGATTTGAAATCATTTTGGCCCCAACAACCAGAGTATCTGAAGTCAGATAAGCATTTAATTTTTCCACATCTTTTGATGAGACATAAACTTCTAGACTTTGAAGTAGAAGTTTGTGGGCTCCCTGAAAATTAGCTTCAACTACAATTGCATTTAGTGGATGAGTAAATCCCGTCCAAGGATGTATTAAGAGGGGAGAAACTTGATTTTCAAAACCAGAAACAATTTGGCTAATTTCGTTAAAAAGTCGATCATTTGTAGCAATCACTACATGATCGGCATATTTCAATGTATTCTTACACCAACTCTCAAGCTGATATAATTTAGAGTGGGAATTAGAAACACTGTAAATTCTAGTACCTACGATTATAGACATTGCAATACTAAACAATCAAATCAAAGTTGGGATTGGTAACGTAAATTTATGGGATTATTTTATAACTATATACAAAGTAACATTAATATTTCTTAATATAACTAAAAAAAATTAATGATAAATATCAGGTAATCTTATGTTATCTATTTTTACATTAGGGAGTTCATGTATCCCCGGCCTAAAAGGCACGGGTTTTTATCGCTCTCCAAACCCCACACCTGATAACCAGATTTTTTAACATAACTATGAATGAATCATTATCTCTTGACATTTCAGCCATTAGAGTTGGTAAAATTAAAATTCTGGCAAATGCTCACCTTCCAGGTACAGATTTAACAGGGGCCATGCTCCCTGAAGCAGATTTCTACCAAGCCAACTTGGTTGGAGCTAATTTTGCTGGTGCAAATCTACAGAGAGCAAAACTGAGAGCTAATCTTCGGGGTATAGACTTTACTGGTGCCGACTTGAGAGGGGCAGACTTTCGTAATGCAGATCTACGAGGTGCTATTTTCATCGATGCTCAACTTAGGGAAGCTAGCTTTGCAGGAGCCTTCTTAAATGGAGCTATCTTGAATGATTTGGACCTCAGTGGCCTTGATTTTCGTGGAGCTGACTTACGAGGAGTGAATTTGATGAGGGCAAATTTGTTTCAAGCAGAGTTTAGTAGTGCGAATCTTTCTGGTGCAGACTTATCTCAGGCAGATTTAGAAGAGGCTAATCTGAGTGGAGCGATACTCCGAGGTACAAACTTACAAAGAGCAAATTTGCTCTGTGCTTTACTAGAACAGACTGACCTGACTGGGACTTTATTAACTGATGCTTGTGTCCAAGGCACACCTCGTCAACTTCTGCGGGCTCAAGCCACGCAGCTTGATCGACCCAACGCTTAACTAAGAATTGGCTAGACCATAAGCCAAAAGCAATAACACTTCCAAATGTTTCCCTAGTTTGGATTATCTGTTGGCCTTTTTGGGTAAAGGCACTGCGTTATTGCAGGACACAACGCTTTTGGTGGTCTTAGGGACACACAACTTTCTCGAAAAGGATTATCTCTTATGCTTCGAGTACCTGTCCAAAATCCCGATGGCTCCCCTGCAATGCCAACAAAAGCATCGCGAGCGCGTTTTTGGGTTAAACAAGGAAAAGCAACTTCCCACTGGAACGATGCGGGTTTGTATTACGTTCGCTTGGTGGCCGAGCCATCGCGTCGCGAAACCCAGAAAATAGCGATTGGCTGTTACCCTGGCAAAAACTATACGGGAAAGGCAGTACAGTCTGCTAAATTTACCCTTTATACTGCTCATTTGGTTTTGCCTTTCGAGCGTGTTAAAGAACGACTTGGCTCTGCTGTTATTAAACGGGGAAAAGTTATCAAAAACGTCAGAGGTCAAGCATTGCAACGTCAGGTGCGACGGGGCAGGAAAATTGACAGGAAAGTACCTTTTAACCACCATTCCCATAGGCAAAAGCGATTTGATAATCGTTGCAAAAAAAGTAAACTAGCTCCATCTATTCGGGCTTCAAGGGAAATGGAAATTAGAATAATAACAGAATTGTCTAAAGTTTTCCCTATTACTACCATTGTTTATGAACTAGGTTAGACAAAATTGGTGTGTAGAAAAACTCAAATCTATTGCCCCAGTTAAAACCGTTTATGGCTGGCAAAAAAAACAAGAACGGAACCAGTCAAATTCGCCAACATACATTTAGGATTAGAGAAAATCAAAGATAAAAGAGCTACTGTGCCAGAATCTCATGCAGTGGATGGGATTGCTTTAGCTGCAAGCGAGTTTGTTAGCTATGGGGTAACTCCCAGAAAAAACTGTGATAATAGGGGGTAGTGCATCAAGAAAGTGTGGGAATGGTAATATAACTATTGTCCCTAAATACTTTCTATAACCATGGAATGTCCTCTATGTGGCCATCACAAAACTCGCGTGTCATGGAAAAACTAGCAAAGGAAGTCAACGATATTATTGTCCTGAATGCTTGCAAACTTTCAGTGACACTTTCGACACTATCTACTATCGCAGACAAGTTCAACCTGAACAAATGCGGATGGTTTTGCAGGCTCATGTTGAGGGTAGTAGTTTAAGAGGAATTAGTCGCACAGTTAATCTTGCCTATAATACAGTAGTCAGTTTGGTGAGAGCTGCCTCTCAAAAAGGACAGATGATTCATAATGCTCATGTCCAAGATATTGAAACCTCACAAATCAGTAGTGATGAGTTTTGGTCATTCGTCCAAAAAAACAAAAACACTCTCAGGCAAATGAAATGACACAAGGAGATTGTTGGATTGGCATGACTCAAGCATCCAGAACGTGGATTAATTTTGGCGACTAGATTCGGCAAACATACTGATGAATTCATCGCAGAATTAATAGCCAATACAGAAGGAAAAACTAGCTGTAAAAATTGGTATACAGATGATTGGGGTGGGTATGAACGAGTTGTACCTTCAGATGTAGAACATATCATCGGTAAAGACCAGACCCAGCAATTAGAACGAACTAATGGAATTGTCCGACAGCAGATAGGTCGGTGGCCGATACCGACAGAATAAGTTTGGTAAGGTCTGGCAGCAAACAGAAGTAACACTCAGGTTAGCGTTGGCGGAGCCAGTGCGGCAGCTATATCGCCTACTTTAATTGGATTTGGGTTCATAGTCGCAAGGACAATACTGCTGCCCAAAGATCGGGGTTGGCGTTGGCGGAGCAAGTGCGGCAGCTATATCGCTCCTTGGAACTGGAATGATCTAATTACTTATCCCACACTTTGCTGATGCACTACCTAATAGGGGTTGGAAAGGTTATGTTAACATTACTTATTGTGTTTTTCGAGTAATAACTAGACCTGCTTATTTCTGTCGTGCTTTGCACTTTGATAATGGGGAAAAAGGCGGTGTTCGTAAACGCAAAGGTGGAACTATTACTCCTGGCGTTGGTGAATTAGGGTATGATTTGAGAAAAGAGCGATCGCTGTGAATATCTATAAGAAACTGGAACATCCAAAAATTTAAGATAATGAATCAGTAAGCGAATTGAATGCTTTAACATCTCTAGAGATTTTGAGTAGCAAAGAGTCCTTCGATGTAATCTGGCAAGATAGTGCCGAAGTCTAGTATTTTCTCCTTCTACTTTGGTCATATAGGTTTTGCTGATAATTTGATCCCCATCATGAATAAAATTGGCATATACTTTCCATCCATCTGTAACATAAAAATAACATTCCCATTTTTTAATTTTTTCCCATATAAGGATAAATTGATATGAGTTGATTGACCCATTTGGACATTCCATAATTTTTCTGCCTAATTAGCGTTGGCGGAGCCTAGCGGCAGCTATATCGCTCTTTTCTCAAATCATACCTTAATTCACCAACGCCGGCTCCGCCTTTCATGTCGGCGACAGCCGAAACGGGAGAGCGCCGGTCTTCAACCAATCTTGAGATAAATCTTATTGTTTACATAAGTACAAGTAAATTTTACAATTCTTCACAAAATGGTTATAATATCCGGGAAGGTACATATTGAAAAATTATGGTGACGGCATTGTTTACGAGTACACCAATGCAAAATCAAAGTGGCGATCGCCTAGTAAGCAAGGTAGCAGGAGCAGCAATTGCAGCCCTGTTTAAAAGCTCCGATCAAGTCGAAGCCAATGTCCGCGCCGAGCCAGTGGCCAAACTCTTACAGGGTAGTCTGGATGGGTTTGATTTCATAGGCAAAGGAATGCAGATGTATAATGGCCTTCGCATCGAAGTCATGGAACTTTACCTACAAGCTATATCGATAGACTTCAGTGCAATTTTTACAGGTAAAGTAAAACTCAAGCAGCCTATCCAGGCCACTATGAGGACAGTATTAACTGAGTCAGATTTGACCACTTCTTTCAATACCCCATTTGTGGTAGAGAAACTCCAAAGGCTCCAATATCAGGGACAACCCCTACATTTCCAAAACACTCAAATGACTATTACTGAAGATAGAGCCTTAAGACTAAACACTCAAGTCGGAGTAGGAAGTTCAAATCAACTCATAGACGTTGATTTTACTGCTAACATCGAAGTGGAAGAGCGACGTAAAATCAAATTTGTTAATGTCAAATATAATGGTAATCAAGAATCTATAGACTTAGGTAAATCTCTAATAAGTCATGTCAATAATTTACTAGACTTAGATAAATTTGCCATAGAAAATACTCAACTGCGAGTAGATAGACTACGAGTAGGAAAAGATAACATTACATTCTACGGTATAGCTAAAATCGATCAATTCCCCAGTGGAGTTAAGAAGAAATAGCATTAAATTGATGTAAAAATATATTTTGCTTGTAGGGACGTTGGCGCAATGTCCCTACAATTAGTTTATTGAACTGAAAATAGCTCTAAGCCTAGCTATTTTCATCCTGATCGACTTTAGGAATATAATCAGGACGTTGGGTCTCTTCCCAACCAGGAGGACGTTTAGAATTATACCAAGCAATTGAACCAATAGTTACAGCAGCGACAAAGCCTACTACTAAAACTGCTATCGGAATCCATAGATCGCCTTGTACCATATTAAATCTTCCTATTAAATTTTTATTTGATCATCATTAATATTATCTCACGGCCTGGAGAAGTTGAAAGAAAAATCTACTATAGCAATCCGCGCATAGGTTGCGGGTAATCAAAAAGTAGATAAAAAAACCGAAACTCTCACCTGTTCCCAGTTAAGTGTTCCCTCTCTTGGTGCGCGTTCCCTTGCGTCTGTCGCCGACGCGGGGTCGCACCGCTGTTCCCTAAAAGCGGTAAGATTTTTATACACAAATATACAGGGGATTGCTATATTATTTCTAGACCAGTATTCTACATCTATTGGTCTTTTGTTTTCATCACTGTCACTCAGGTCGAGGACTGTGTAACAGATACGTCCTTCATTGTCCATAGCAAAGGCAATTACCGTACTTTTGTGTCGCACTAGGGTGGGATATTTGTACGTCTTGTCTTCATAGAATTTGAGGAAATTATCACATATAAAATTATCAAATATATTTTGATTACTCATAAGATTTTTGTAGTTTACTTACACGGTCAAAGTACATCTTTTGAGCTTTATTCTGATTATCTTAATTTTTTTTTATCATAAATTAAATGCAGGGGATTACCTCCTGTGGTTGCCCTATTACCTAGATGCGGGCCATGGGGGATCATCCTTACCAATAAATCATCCCATCAATTACCAAGGCCAAAATAATCTATGACTAATAACAATTCCCAACAATAGACATCTCTAGAAAAGAGGGAATAGGGAACAGGGAACAGGGAGAAGTAGTTGATTATTTATGGATAAAAATTGATTTTATTTTTGATTTTTGGAGAGGTATAATAATTATATAGTTAGTCAATACTTGAGTTATTAAGTAATAAGTAATATAGCATTTATCATAAAGATGAGGCAGACTTACTATTCCCCATTATCCCCCTTTTTAAGTTATGCTTTATAAACATCTTTTTTAACATAAAATTTAGACTTTAGAAAAAGGTTATGTTTATTACCATTCAATGAATATGATAGGAGAGTAAACGTATTTAATTAGAGGCTAAACTCCCCCCACCTCCCCATCTCCCCACACCCCCCCATCTCCCTATCATCAAAGGATTTTAGGAGTTCCTTATCAGGGATAGCTTTTTAATGGGGCACTTTTTCTTGCCTCTCCCCTTTTTAAGCTATGCTTTATAAACATCTTTCTTAACATAAAAATTTACAAAAGAGATAAGTTCTGTAACTGCTATTGAATAGATATTTTGGAGGAGTAAATATATTTAAAAATAGGCTTTTTCCTAATTTTGCTCTCTTTATCCCCCCCATGCCCTCATATCCCTAAAGGGTAAGGAAGAATTAATAAGGATTTAAACCCCGAAAAAAGTTAAATTGCCTGTACATATTCACCCTTATATTTACACAAACTATACAGGTGGACATGATATAAGACCTATTTCCTAGTTAGGAAAAAAATTCATTTCTACTATTAGACATCTCCAACAAGAAAAAATAAAATCAATTATCGTATAGAAATAATCAATTATTTATTTCTCCCTATTCCCTCTTTTCTGGAGATGTCTATTTATTCAGCAATCCCATAAATAAATCTATTTATGTTCTTGTTACTTTTGCCTTTTAACTTTTAACTTTTAACTTTCATTTCCCATGTCTTTTTTGATGCCACTGCCAAGCATGAGCAACAATTTCTTTAACCTCTGGATATTTCGGAGACCAACCTAATACTCTCCTTACTTTCTCACTACTCCCTACCAAAATAGGTGCATCTCCTGGTCGGCGATCGCGCTCCTCAACCTTAAACTCTCTACCAGTTACTTCCTTGACAGTCTCGATCACTTCTCTCACTGAAAAACCATTACCATTGCCCAAATTAAAGATATCGCTGTCACCACCATTCAATAAATATTCTAATCCCAAAACATGAGCATCTGCTAAATCACAAACATGAATATAATCGCGAATACAAGTACCATCAGGAGTATCATAGTCTGTACCAAAAATTGATATCGAGTCTCGCTTACCCAATGCTGCAAATAATACTAGCGGAATTAGATGAGTTTCCGGATTATGATCTTCTCCAGTCAAACCATTAGGATGGGCGCCCGCTGCATTAAAATAGCGAAAACAAACCGACTTAAAATCATAAGCAACCTCAAAATCTGCTAGTATTTGTTCTACCATCCGCTTACTTGCACCATAAGGATTAATCGGATTTTTCGGATGCTCTTCAGGAATAGGACTGGTTTGCGGTTCCCCATATATAGCAGCAGTCGAAGAGAAGACAAATTTTTTCACCGATGCTGCCAACATTGCTTCCAATAATGTTAGGGTTCCTACCACATTATTGTGGTAATATTTTTGAGGGTCTTTGACTGATTCGCCTACAAAAATATATGCAGCAAAGTGCATCACTGCCGCAATATTGTGAGTAGCAAAAATTTTATCTAATAAGGAGCGATCGCTAGTATCCCCAACAATCATTTCTACTTTCAGGACATTTTCTACAATGTCCCGATGTCCATAGACGAGGTTATCCAAAATTACTACATCATAACCTGCATTTTGTAAAGCTTGAACTGCATGAGAGCCAATATATCCTGCTCCCCCACTCACTAAAATAGTTGGCTTAGTTTGTGACACTTTTTCAGTTTCCTTTTAACTATTAACTTAGTAGTTTCCGTGACATACTCCCACGCTAACTTTACATTATAGCGAGAGCTTCTCACTTCGTAGTCCCAGTATCCCGTTGGACTTCACAAAGCTCTCAGAACGGAATGCTCTACAATACTGTGTTTTATATTTCTGGCTGCATTTTGATCGTAAAACTTCACAATGTCGCTCCGGAGGATAAGAATGAATTCTGTCTGATAGTTTTTTGGGAGCTGACCCAAGACAATTTGAGCAATCTTGGCGTTATGCCATTTTGATTCACAGCTACCATTTTATGGCCATAATTTGCCCAAAGGAGCTTCGCTAACAGCTTTGACAGTGAAAATAGACAGGATATTGACCCCTGGCGATATAACTGGTTGATTTACCCAATCTGGTTACTAGCTCGTCCTTTGATATTTAAGTCTTTGTGAGCAACAATTTCATATCTCGATCAAAGTTCCTTGGCCACTTGAAAATGCAAATTTTTTCTCTAGCTACCCAAAAATTGAATCTTGACAGACCACTATACTATCCTGATTCTTACCTATAAGTATACATCAGAAGATTTCCAATCCCCAATAATAGAGATTGGAATTAAAGAAAACTACCATAAATCTGGAAACTTTTGTGTTATCCTTCCAAGGCGAAGTGTTTTTCAATAACTTTGGGAATTTCTGCTGAACTAATCCGACTGTATTTAGCTTTGTTCGGCATAATTACCATATTTGGTCCTGCTTTGCACTTTTTCAGGCATCCTGTTTTCTTGATTGTCACCTGGTCTTGTAAGCCCTGATCGCTAATTGCTTCAGATAATGCTTGACAAACTTTGCCTGCACCTCGTTTTTGACAATCAGATTTTTGACATACCAAAATCTGAGCTTTTTTACCAGCACATTTAGCTCCAGTTACTTTTTGAGATTTGCTACAAATATGCTCAGTTTCTGGCAATCTTAGCTCTATTAGTGGGCTAGATGAATTATCAATTAATTCCACAGTATGATTTTGGCATGGTGTTGTTGAATTATTGCTAAAATCTGGTACAATCTTAAAAGCTTTTAATTCTTCTTCACCAGTTTTTTGACAGACTGTCATTTCACCAGTCATTTTCACCCCTAAACCTGGTATTAATACTGATGAAAAATTCCGTCGTAAACGCTTGGCTACTTTAACAACATAATTATTACCTGCTGGTGTCTGTACATGAACATATTTCACTTTATAGCCATCTTTGATGGTAACTTCTTGAACTTTTCCTTCCAGGCTGAATTTTTTCTGATGCTTCTTAAATTTTGACATTGTTGGTTGCTTTTACTTACTAATGGTTATCTCTATGCCTTGGGATAGGTTTAATTACTTTAGATAAAAGTTTTGTATCTCTACAGATAAATACATTACTTTTGCCCCTATCTAATTCATGGTATTAATCAGCATATTAGGTAACCTCCCAACAACTTTGTAACAATTGCACCAATTCGTGACGATGAGCTGTAAATTGTTTTAAGACACTTTCTAGTTGGTTAGCTTCATTTGCGTTTTTTAGATTTACCTGCAATGGCTTTTGTGTTTCACACCAACAATCAATATCTAATTCTTGTAAGCGTCTATAGACTTGCCATCTATCTACACAACTTGCTTGTAAAATTTTACAGGTGTCTGGCCTCTGGTTGAATGTACTCATTTTTTTACAATTGAAATATATTAGCACTAAGTTTATTTGTAAGCTCTGGTGGAAGTGGAGTATGTTTCTACCAGTAAACCTTATTTGTAAGTATACAATACCTAATAAATTTTCTCAATAGTCTGAGAAAAATTAGTTGTTAACTCACAATATCTTTTATCTGTGAACCTGACTCAGGTTGACTCTCCTATGAACTGTGGTAGACTTAAGACTATTACCAATAAAAAAGCTAGATAACTAGCATTAAACTAAGTTAATTGACAGAGGAATAAATAATATGACTACAGCAACTCTAGTACAAGCATTTGGTGAGATTGCCGACAACCCAATTGGATTAGAAAAAAGTGTTACCGAACCTATATGTGAGGGTATGAATATAGCTTTGGCCAGTTTCCAAGCTTTATACCTCCAATATGAGAAACACCATTTTGTTGTAGAAGGAGCAGAGTTCTCCCAACTACATGACTTCTTTAAAGAAAGCTATGATGATGTAAGAGATCATGTCCATGAATTAGCCGAACGGCTAAATGGTCTGGGTGGTGTTCCAGTTGCTAGCTTTGCTAAGTTAGCTGAAATGTGCTGCTTTACTCCTGAGGAAGATGGCAGCTTTAACTCTCGTACTATGGTCGAACACGACCTAAAAGCAGAACAAGATGTAATTAAATTATTACGTCGTCTTGCTGGACAAGCTGAAAGTTTAGGCGATCGCGCTACTCGCTATCTCTATGAGAAAATTCTACTCGAAACAGAAGAGCGTGCATATCATTTAGACCATTTCCTTGCTCCAGATACATTAGTAGTATTGAACTAGGTTAACTATCCAAGTTAACAATTTAACTTTCGGGAAAATTATCAACATAGAATCGGCAGGTAGATGCAACACCTGAATTTTTGTTTGTAAAATAATCATTTAAACTAGCAAAAGTCTTGATTTTGGTAGAGTTGGCAGGCAAAAATCATTAATTAAGTTAGTCATGTTTTGCCTGTTAAACTTCCATGAGGCAGAAAATACAAGAACATTAACCAGCAGAGAGATACACCCATCTCCTCTGTCAATTTTTTTTGCTAGAGAAGTAGCTACTAAATGAAGTATAACCCTGTTGCAAAAATTTAGCAACTACCTTGAACAAAATTTAATTTTTGTAACATAGATTACTAAATTTGTTGATTAATCAATTGGAATGAGGTATAGAGAAAAATTGACTGTCAATTTCAGCAAAACATTCATTAAGCAGTAAATCCAATATTTTGCTTATTTTGCTTGCTGGGAGTCTTCAAGCCACTCAGGTCCAGGCCAGCTAAAAAAGCTTTTTTCGTCCTTCCTGTCCTCTGCCTTCTACCTTCACCGAAGGACTAATAAAAATAAGTAAAAATTATTCTCTCTATTTTTGCGGATATATTTACTAGCACACTCTGGACATTGCATAGGCTGATTTAGTTCCAGCACTATCTACATATTCCATTTTGCCCTACCCATCCTATAAGTAGATTACTAGTGGTCCGTCCCATTAATTCTGATGGTTTTTATCCTATAATTCAGATAATCAGAGCATGTGGACTTTTAAGTTCACCAGCAGACCGCGATCGCAGGGTGTAATCATTATGAAGCATAAAGTTCATCTTTCAACAGAACAAAAACAAGAACTAGTGGATATGCTCAAAAAAGGTTCAAGTACTGCCAGAACAATTCGTAGAGCGCACAGGTTACTAATGGCTAGTGAAGGTAACCGATAAAATAATATCTGAGACCTTACAGATATCAATTACAACTATTGAGAGAACTCGTAAACAATTCTGTAGCGAAAGTTGAGAAAATACATTAAAAGAGCGTCCACTTAGTGGTAAGCCACCCAAGTTAAGCCCCGCTTCAGAAGCATATTTAATTGCTACAACTTGTAGCGATGCACCAAAAAGCAGAGAGTTTTGAAATAGTAGATAGTTTGGGAAAAAGTACGGTTGGTAGGATACTCAAAAAAACGAATTCAAACTCTGGTAAAAAAAACAATGGTGCATCCGTTCATGTAGTTCAGAATTTGTCTCAAAAATGGAACCCAAATAATTCTGGCAACTGACTTCCTCACTTATCACCCATATTCCGCACGTCAAGTTGTAATATTAAAAGTAGTATAAAAAATGGTAGC
>NZ_JBNHEP010000046.1:0-1936 GCF_050015995.1 Dapis brunnea BLCC-M229
TGCCAATGACTACGGCTAAACGTCGTGAAAAATCTGACATGGTTATTTAGCTCCAATCGGGTAATTAGTTATTGTATAGCAGTCGAAGCAAAGATTAGGACATTTCTAAATCCTGAAATCCTTTGACAGTTTACTATTCCCTATTCCCTATTCCCTATTCCCTATTCCCTAGCGCGTAGCGCTATATAATTTGGTCTAGTAGGATGGGTAGAGCGATAGCGAAACCCATCAATCTCTTTCTAAGCATTAGGGCGAACACTAAAATTAAGAATCACCTTAGCCCAATCCTATCCATTATAAGAAAAGGTAATTATTAATTATTAATTGTTAATTATTAATTGTTTACCTGTATATATTGATGGACTATGATTAGATAGGGTAGACCAATTTGGAGAAGGGATAGTAGAAATTGGAGATGGAACCTGCTTCGACTGCTATACACCATCACATAAACGCCGATCGCTCTCCTGAACATTGGGGTTATTTTCTAGATAATCACGCACCCAGTTACACCCTTTCTCTCTCAGTTCATCTAATCCTCCTATACGCCATAATTTTGCATTTCCGGATGTGTCAAGAGTAGCCATTAAGCTGCCATCAGCACTCATACTAATACTTGTAACTTCGCTTTTATGCCCATCTTGGAAAGCAGTCAATAATTTTCCTGATATATCCCATACAAGGGTATAACCCTTCTTATCCCTACCACGCTGCTCCGTACCAACGACTAAGCCACCCCTGGTACTAAAACCGATACTATTACTATTAAAGTTGCCCGTAAATTTGTACTTACCACTCTTAAACTTAACTAATTCCTGACCAAACTTCAATTTTTTTAAACCAGACTCCAATTCTTCCTCCTCACCAGACTTCAATTCTTTTAAAAAGATATTACCGTTCTCTGTATAGTGAGTCTCCGCCACTAACAACTTGCCATCAGAACTAAAAGTGATGTCACCCTCTCTGTCTATTCTTTTAGGTTCACTGTTCGGGATTTGACTGTTCAAATTCAACTCATGGAGAGTACCACTCCTATACCGATTAGTAGTCTTTGGAACTAAAGTACTTCCGTCCACAACAAACAATTGTGTACCATCAGGGCTAAAAAGAAGCTGAGTAATTGTTTCATCAAATTTTTTAGATTTATACAACTCATTGCCATTCAAATCCAATAAGCGAATTGTATTGTCTTGATCGACAGCAGCCAATTGTGTACCATCAGGGCTAAAAATGATTTGCCTGATTTTTGTTTGAATATCTGAAAATCGCTTCAACTCGTTACCCTTCAAATCCAACAGACGAATAGTGTCATCACTTTCGACAACAGCGAGTTGCTCACCATCGGGGCTGATGCTGATACTTTTTAAATTCTCAGTTAACTTTAACTCCTCTAATGGCTTTAATGGCTTCTTATCTAGTTTCCACCAGACTAGGGTATTGTCATCACCTAAACTAGCAAGTTGTCCGCCCTTCGACGAGCTAGAAATAACCTCACGAATACCACCTTGATGCCCTTTCAGTTCAAATTCCAAGGCATTTGACAAAGAGTCAGGAATCAGATTTGGTTTATCATAAACACTAATAATACCCTCACCCTGTTGCCCAATAATCAGACGATCTTCGGTATCAAAAATGATACTTTTAACTCTACCTATGGATTTAAAATTATCCCAAGTATCACTATCTAAACTGCCAAAGTAGGCAATGTTTTCCTCCCCTCCAAACAATCCTGCTAAGTGTTTACCATTAGGACTAAAAACTAGATTGCTTGGGAGGCTACCATTAAAATTTTTAAACTCTGCTAACAGATCACCACTCCTGTAGTCTGACAAGCTGAGGGTGCGAGATTCCTTTGCCAACTGATTACCCTGACGGGGAGACCTGAGGGTGCGAGATTCCTTTGCCAACTGATTACCCTGACGGGGAGACCTGAGGG
>NZ_JBNHEP010000046.1:2036-3625 GCF_050015995.1 Dapis brunnea BLCC-M229
TATTGCGAGATCGCGAATCCTTAGCTACTACTAGCTGGTTATTGGAGTTAAAGCTAATACTATGGACATTGCCTTCCTGTTTCAAGAGCAGTTTCGGTTTATCTGCTGTTTCCCACAGGCAAATAGTACTGGGATTGTCTTTTTTCAAATATACAAGTTTCTTATTATCAGGACTGAAACTGATCTCTCTGTCAGGTAGACCGAAACCAGTACGATATTGACCTACATCAGTCCCTGAAATACAGTCTGTAAGCTGACGTGGCTCTTCCTGTGTTCCTTCTAAGTTCCAGAGGCGAACAGTCCCTTGCTCGTCAGTTGTTGCTAATAAGTGACTATTCGGACTAACATTAAGTTCTAATTCACCCTCATGTCCTGAAAATACTTGGGGCAGTGGTGTGCCTTTGAAGTCTTGTAAGCGGACAGTACCATTCTCCGCTGTAGCAATCATTAAGGTACCATCAGGATTAAAAAACATCTTCTTAAAACCTTGAGGCATTTCTCTGCGGTTATATTCTCTAGTTGAATAGAATACCTTTCGCAAAGTTTGTACCACTTGAGGTTGAAGCTTACTGTCTGGCTTGAATAAGGATAAGTACCAAGGCCAGTCTTGAAGAGATTTCGCTGCCCGTAAACTGGCAAGCAAAGCTTCTAAATCTTGATCTGACTGGAAGTTTGCTTCTGCGGATTGCCGAGAAGCCCGAATTTGACCTATCAAAGCATCTTTTTGTCCAATCAAAGCAGTGATAGTCAAGCCACTTAATCCCAGTATGACCGCGATCGCCAAGCGCCACCGCCAACTAATGTTGCGACGCTTTTGCACAACGCTTTGCTGTACAAAATCAGCTTCTACCTGGTTTAACCAGTTGTCATCAGACTTGAGTTCTCGATCCAATACATCGAGATAAGGATTCGCATTCCACAGAAAGTTTGCGGGTTTCTCTCTCGAAGGCTCTTGCTGATTCTGAGAGCGCTGCCACAGTCGCGCAATCTGAGCAGGAATTTTGCTAAATAGTTTTTCAACGGTGTAGAGTCCTCTATCTAAGCGATCGATAACAAGTTCACCCTTGGCTTGAAAACCTGATGGCTGTTCCTTGCTTTTAACAATTTCCCACTCCTGTGCCGCCGAAGTCAACCGCCGTTGCAGGATTAAACCTTCCTCATCCTCCTGCTTCCACATCAACAACTTTTGCCAACCCCGCACCAAAGCATCATGAGCCGGTTCCACATAGGAATTCCCATCCCCATCTTTTCCTCTCACCACTAACCGTGCTTTGGTAAACCGTTCAATTACTTCCTTAACTAAACCTTTTTTCTGTTGGGAATATTCTAGTTCCGATAACGGTACTCGCCTCCGCGCCAATTCACCGCTACCAATAGCCACCATCCGCAACATTACATGACGGATAATCTGAGCATAACCAGAATCGCGAGCGACTAACGCCTTATATTCCTCATCAGCTCTTTGAGTCAGAGATTGAGTGACTCCCCCTATTGATTCATAGTCCGCTTCAGTAATACTGCGGTCTAATATCTTTCCTTGATTTTGTGCTTTTGTCTGTCGCTGTAAATACTTCAGATACAGTTCGCTC
>NZ_JBNHEP010000047.1:0-2882 GCF_050015995.1 Dapis brunnea BLCC-M229
ATAATGGATAATGGATAATGGATAATGGATAATGGATAATGGATAATGGATAATTGATAATGAATAATTAATCCTCAGAGGTTTAAAGTCTCTCCTTTTCAATATAGCAGTCCTATTTTATTTGTGTATAAAAACCTTAACGCTTTTAGGGAACACTTAACTGGGAACAGGTAAGAGTTTCAGGTTTTTTATCTACTTTTTGATTACCCGCAACCTATGCGCGGATTGCTATAGATAATTGATAATTAGAGAAAGTTTTCATGCTCTACTATCCATTATTCATTAATAAAAAGCTATAGTTACTAAACTATCAACAATTTTAAATTTTGATATTTCAATTCATAAAAAGGAGCAAAATCATGTCACAAGCTATTACTATTACTTCTGAAGATATTCTCAAGCAAGTCAAATTATCTTTGAAAGTTCCAGAAATTACAGAAGGAATAATTACCCGCAAAATTATTACTGCTGCTGCTGCTGATGCAGGTATTGAAGCAACAACAGAAGAACTGCAAAAAGCTGCAGATGCAATGCGGGCTATGAATAAATTAAATGGTGCAAAAGAAACATGGACTTGGTTAGAAAAACATGGTTTATCCCTTGATGATTTTGAAGAAATAGTTCACTATACTTTTTTATCTGGAAAATTAGCCGCTCATTTATTTACAGATAAAGTAGAACCATATTTCTTTGAAAATCAGTTAAATTATGCAGGGGCAGTTATTTATGAAGCTGTGTTAGATGATGAAGATTTAGCAATGGAGTTATTCTATGCAATTCAAGAAGGAGAAATGACTTTTTATGAAGTTGCTCATCAGTATATTCAAGAGCAAGAATTACGACGTTCTGGCGGTTATCAAGGAATAGTAAAACGTCGAGAATTAAAACCAGAAATTTCCGCCGTTGTTTTTGCTGCTCAACCACCACAAATTGTTAAACCTGTTGTAACTTCTAAGGGAGTACATTTAATTTTTGTCGAAGAAATTATTCAACCGGAGTTAACAGATAAATTGCGTTATCAAATTCTTTCGGAATTGTTTGATGCATGGATAAAAGAGCAAGTTGGGCAGGTTGAGGTTGTTAAAAAGCTTGATTCAACTCTTCAACTAGCTTAATAATAATAAACAACTACTCCATAACTTATAATCTTCCTAGAAATAGGAGGATTATTTTATTTTTATAGTCATTTCAGTTTAGACTGAGACAAGGGTTTCTTGCAGTGAAAAGGTTTCAGCAGAAAAAGTGTTTCATTCTTATTTAAAATGACTATATATTTCATATCTAGCTCAGAAAATTTCTAGAATGAAAAAACTAACTGATGATGTAACATCCAAATTTACTTGGGTGATCTTTAACCAAAGTTCCCGCTTTGAGGGATCTGACTAGCCATAAAATTAACAGATCTCCTCCTGCTGCAAAAGTAAAAAATATTCCAAAGCAAAAAAGCCACCCATTACTTGTAAAAATACTAGAAATTACAGGTACTAATCCTAACAATATGCCTGGCATAGCTGTTCCTAGACGATAAGATTCTACTGTCATTGATTCTCTACAGTGTGCATAAGGAGTTAGGGTTTTCCAGTCGAAACCATACTTAATAGCACTAGCTTTCTTACCTGCTAAAAGTTGCCAAGATAAACCATGAATCAGTTCATGTAAAATTATCCCAGTAGCAATTACTATCAAGAAATCAATGGGATTACTACAAAAGGATTGGAGACCACTTATCAAACTATTTATTCCCCAAATTTTAAGATATATTTCCATCATTAAAATTACAGGTAGTAAACCAACAATAATTGCAAATAGACTACCAATTCCTATGGGGATTGCAGTATTATTTTTCATTTTAAAGTGTTATTTTAATGGATTATTTACACAGATATTATTTTGACATATTTTAGGGTTCAGGGAGCAATAATTGATAATTTCCGTGGGACAATTAATTTTATTTTTTATTATTGGAAATCTCTAATATAAATAAAGCTCTTTGAGCTTAGTATCAAAGAACTTTATTTGAATTAAGCAATCTTCTTTCTAGTTTTTAACTGCTGCATATAGTGCAACTCCAGCACCAAAAGCTGCAACTCCAAGAGCGACTAAAGGAAGAATTCCGCCACGAATTAGCTCTAATTCATCATTAGATAAATCTTCTACTAGATCATTAGTGAAGGTTTTGTCTAAGTCACTGATATGGATAGTAGTCATAATTTTACTCCGCAATTCAATTTTAATTTTTAAGTGTGATTCTATGACAGTTAAAAGTCTTACTCTGGAGAGTTTGTACCAATTTCCTCAAGTATGGCTACACATCATATTTCGAGATTAGAGATTAATAAGATAAGCAGTGTAGCCTAAGTTTATCAGATTAGTATTAGTTTTTAACTACAATGTACAGGGCAACTCCAACAGTAAAAGCAGCTATACCAGAGCTACTAATAAATAAGTATTGGCACAACGAGAAATATGAGCCATTTCATTGCTCTTTAGAAATATCTATCTAACAGAGCTGCAGCACCAAAACCAAGAGCAACGGTACCTACTGCTACAGCAACAGGACTGATACCACCAGATGTGGTAAGTTCATTATCAGATAAATCTACCATGTAGCTTTCAGAGTCAGAAAATAGGTCAAAACCTACAGGATTTAATTCAGAAATTGCAATGTTAGCCATTTGATGTTTTCCTCTTGATTAAAGTTGTTTAATTGTCAAGTTAAAAGAACTTTACCCTGATTTTTTAGGGATGTTTATCTAAAGATATTTGCCAGCAACATAGCCACCTGCGAATCCACCAACAAATCCAGCAGCAAAGTATACAAGTGCAACAGGTGTTATTCCACCTTTAGTGAAGTTTAATTCTTCCTCTGTAAGTTCACTAAT
>NZ_JBNHEP010000047.1:2982-35186 GCF_050015995.1 Dapis brunnea BLCC-M229
CCTCTTGATTAAAGTTGTTTAATTGTCAAGTTAAAAGAACTTTACCCTGATTTTTCAGGAATGTTTATCTACAGATATTTGCCAGCAACATAACCAGCTACAAATCCAGCAGCAAAAAAGGCAGGTGTTATTCCACCTTTAGTGAAGTTTAATTCTTCCTCTGTAAGTTCACTAATAAAACCTTCAGAATCTAAGAATAATTCAGTTCCAGCAGGACGTAATTCAGAAATTGTGATATTAGCCATTGTCGATATTCTCCTTGTTATAATTTTTGATTTTTGCTTGAGGTTGTTTACCTCTTTACATTCACTATAATAAGTAATTTTTCTTTGCTTGCCAAGTCTTTTTTATCATCAAAAAAGACATAAATAATTGAGTTATACGAGATTATTTCAGGATAAATTAAGCCTGATTATTGAAATTTGTCTCAATCTAATAAAAATTAATTTAATCTAATTTTTTTACCAGACATAATTATGATAATTTTAGAAAAAAATGTATTTTTCTTCTTTTCAAGACCACTCAAAAATAGCAACAAAAAAATCAGAGCTAATATTTATTAGCTCTGAACTAATTTATTTTGTATTTTCTAGAAATTGATATGACTATCTATTCTATCTAGAATTAGACTATAATAGGAGTAAAAAGAATGAGCGGGCCGACAACAGGAGTAGTGACAAAAATACCACCTTTAGTTAAGCTTAGTTCCTCATCTGTAAGTTCATTAATAAAACTCTCAGAATCTAAGAATAATTCAGCACCAGTAGGACGTAGTTCAGAAATTGTAATGTTAGCCATTAAATGTTTTCTCCTAAGCAGTTGGTTGTTTGTAGATCGGAATATTGATTTTTTTGTCTTGTGAATTACATAATTAATTCCAAGATGATAATCTCTTAATAAACAAAAGAGATTGATTGAACAAAAATATCTTCAGAAGCCGGAATATCAATTATGCTGATATTAGTAGCAGGAGTAGTAAACCCACCTCCTCTAATGTATACATCGTCAGTTAAATCATGGAGAAAACTTTCTTCTCCTTGAAATAAATCAAATCCTACTAGATTTAAGTCTGAAATTTTAATTTGAGCCATTGTTGAATATTCTCCTTGATAAATTAAAAAAATAGCCGATTCTAAAAATGATATATATCCTCAGAATTGGCATTAAGATAGGGACGCTCTACATCAATTCCTAGCAAATTAAATTGCTCTAAAATGGTATTCATACGATTCTCTGGTGAGTTATCGCTTTGATGCCAAGCTTTTAGTAAACCATTAGCTATAATTTGGCATCTGTTCATGCCAAAACTTTCCTGGATACTAAACTTTTTGTCTGGTTCTTCAGCTAAACCTAATCCTGGTGCTAATTGTTTTGTGAATAAAGGAGTTTCTGGTTTAAACTCTAATTTAGTCTGGGAATAAACATTTTTGAGAACAGCTAAAACTAATTCACAATATTCCCGATTAAAGTAGAGAACTCCTGAATCGTAACGTTTATATTCATCAGGATTATACAAAACTTTAAAACTAAAAGGAATAGCTTTTTGATTTAACTGTTTTGTCAGATTTTTCATTACTGTAATAGTACCTTCAGGAGTTAAATTAAAATAAATTCTGACCGTAGTGAAATTATTTTCTGAAGCTCTATAACTCTGCACTCCTGAATTACTAACTGCCATATAAAAACCATTTTGTACTAAGTTTTTTGGCATTTTTATTTCTACTAAATCACCAATTACAGCAGTTTTGTGAGCAGTTTGTAAATGTTTTTCTCTTTCAATATGGAGTTTTAAGCCACCTTTAGTTACTACTAAACTACCATCATTTTCTTCTTTCAAAATTTGCCAGTCAGCATCAAAATAACCTTCTCCTTGATTACTTTTATGTAGTTTTTCATAAAACTCTACATCTATTCCTAAAAAGGTATTATTTTCTAAATCTAGCTGTAAATGATGTTCGTCTTGTTCTGATTCTGAAGTAGTTTTCATCGAACCATTGTAATAAACTCCATAGAGAAAACTACGCAGAATTAGACCCATATATTTATTATGTATTTCTGTGGGTAAACTTTGAAAGCGAGAGACAACATCATCCGGTAATTCAAAAGGTTGATAATTTGGATGTTGGATGCAAAAATTAGGTTTAATCTTAACGTTTTGTACAATATCTTCTAACACACTCTGTAATCTATCCTGAATTTGAGTGGTTTGCTGAACTGATGAAAAATTAAGTAATTGCATGGCTGTTTAATTTCTGTTGAATTGATATTATTTTACTTAAACTAAAGAAGTAGAAAACTGACTTAATTTAGTAGCAGCAGTACCAAAAATTGTGGGAATTGATTGTTGGGGACGACATAATAATGTTTTGGCAACTTGCAACATGGCAATACCTGTATTACCAAAAGATTTTTGATACTGAATCATTGCCTGAATTTGCTGAATTAAACTAAAGCCTGCAAATTGTATTGCTCGTGGTAAAAAGTCTGGAAAATGTTCTAATATTTCTGGGAAAGTCTGGAGATAAGTTAGGATAAAACTAGCAAGAGAAGGTTGTAATAATTCTAAAGGTGTTGTTGCTAAACGCAAAGATTCTTCTATGGTGAGAGATTTACTAATAACTAAACTATTTAACCAAAGTTGTAGATAACTGCCAATTAAAGTTCCTACATCAAAAGTTGGGTCTCCCCAATCACAACGTTCCCAGTCTATTAATTTGACAATATTCTCTTTTTCTTCCTGCCAATTTGTGCGTAGTAGAATATTATTTAGGCTAAAATCATTGTGAGTAAAACAACAAGGATTAAAAGAATTGCTTAATTGAGTGATCGCTTCACCTAAACTATTGTATCTCTGATAAAGAGCAAAGAATTTTAATCCATCTCCTGGTACTATCCCAAAAATTTCTGGTGTTATTCTTTCTAAATTATTGACAAATTTGTGTACTTGTTCATTTATTAAGTGATTAGTCCGATCGGAAAAAAATTCTCGATGTTCTTGACAATTAAAGGTATCTCGGTGAACGGTTGCTAATGCTTTACCAATCTCTACTGTAATTTCCTCTGGAAAACTATTTTCTTTCCTATATAAATTCATTAAGTTCTCATAGTTATCCAAGTAAGTAGAGACAATAATAGAATTTTCTAAATCAAAATGTACTACTTTTGGCAAAAATAAACGCCAAGGTTCAAGTTGGGGAAATTGATTTAAAAAATTTTGAAATAGCCATTCATTCTGAAACTCACCTATAGTTTTTCCCTGCTGATTATGGCGTTCTTGTTTGACAAGTAGTTTACGACCATCAGCAAAAGTTACCAGCAAGTTAAAGTTTTTAGCACTTATTGGTTCAACTTTGCTCAGAGCTTCTTCTTTTTTGTTGTCTAGAGAATGCTCTGACAGATAATCAAAAATATTATTAGAGCTTAAAATAAAAGTCATTTTTATATTAAAAGTTAAGTTTTAACTTGACAAGCAATACTTAGCTAGATACTGCTAATATTTTCCTGATTTATTGATGAATATGCAAGTCATTAACTTGAATAAAGTAGACATAAATTACAAAATTATGTCTTAATTTAAAAGTAAGCATTCAGCTATTAGCGGTCAGCTCTCAGCTTTTTCAGGAAGGATGTAGCTCAATATACTATTAAGGTTAACTAGTAGACTTTTACCAAAAAATCAGGTCTAAAATCTTCCCTAGGATAGGGGATGAACAAAATCAACATCCATATTTCAATTCCAATGGTTTAGGAAGATGTACTGATAATTGATAACTGAAATGACCCATACTTTTAATTCTTTAAAACCTCTCAATTGCTTTTGCCTCTTTTCAAGGTTAATGAAGCTGATAGTTAATAGCTGACGGCTGAATGCTTACATTTAAAATTATTGTTGTGACTAATATCAGCTACCAACTTGATATTTGTCGATAGCTGATTAATCAATACTAATATGTAACTTTATCCAATTTATCCAAAGCTTTCTTAGCCCTAAACATGGCTCTCAAAAAAGCTACCTGACTATCTTTAAATAGACCTCTCCGGAAAAGAGGGAACAGGGAACACTTAACTGGGAACACAGAGAAGTAATTGATAATTTATGGATAAGAATTGATTTGATTTTTGATTTTCACCAGATGTCTAATGTAAAATAATTTCCTTACGCAGAAACCAGGTTTATCAAGGAAATTGGCGTTGCTGAATCAAGGTATGAAAATAAAAATTGAACAATCTCAAATATTTGTTATTCAATAGTTTAGCAATTACCAAAAAATACAAATCATACTCAAAATCAGCAACGCCAGGAAATTTTGTGGTTTGAATAACAAATAATCAGGGTAATAAACCTGGTTTCTTGGTTGGGAAAGCGTAAGTCCTGTATAGTCAAAGTTTTGAGCCTATAAAATCTTACTTTTAACTTTTTTAGGGGCGAATGGCCATTCGCCCCTACGACTTTTGACTTCCGTGAAACGGTATTAGGAAGGGGGGCTGAAAAATCTCTATTGAGTCCGTTCTTAATTTGCCAATTATTGATCACAGAAGTTTTTCATCAACAGTAATACCATACATTGGCTGCCGCCATAGCCAATCTCTGGGAGGCCACCAGGGAATGCCATATGCTGGTATAGGACCAATTTTTAACCCACCAACAACTGCTGCCATCTCTTCTTCGTTCAAATCTTCCAGCACACTGCTTTCACCATCTGTTGATTCTAACATCTGGGACGTATATTCTTCTAACTCCTCAGTAGTGAAGTCATAGCCAGCTTCTTGCATAATTTTTCTTCCTTCTTCTTGAGTTTGAGTAGCTTGCAATTCAGCTAAAAACTCTTTATCATCAGCTATTCTTTCATAGAAAGCTTGAACATTTTCTAAGGACATAATTAACTCCTAAATTTCTCAAAATTATTTATTTGTTGTTTGTAACAGCAGGTTTTGCTACCTGTCTAATTACTTCTGATAGACTATAGTTATCTGTAATCACTTGGGGACAACAGATACAAGCGTCTTTACATTCTTGTTGCCATCATTGACAGTTGGAACATATCGAATAGGGAGGTAGTTTCTCAAATACAGTGGTTAATTTTTCTACCACTTGCATTGCCAAGCGACATTTTGCTCCATCAAAAGGTGTTGCACATTAAAGGTTGATTAAGCCTGTGTATCTAAGACAACTCTATAAAAAATTTATAGAAGCGACAAAATAAAGCTGCTAACGCTGCCATAGATAGCTTGTATAAAACCAATTTTTAACCCACCAAAAACTGCTGCCATTTGTTCTTCATTCAAGTCTTCCAGCACGCTGTCTTCAGCATCACTCGACTCTAGTAGCTGGGAAGTATATTCTTCTAATTCTTCAGAAGTGAAGTCATAGCCAGCTTCCTCCAGGATTTTTTTTCCTTTTTCTTTAGTTTCAATAGCTTGAAGTTGAGCTAAAAACTCTTTATCGTCAGCTATTCTTTCATAGAAAGCTTGAACGTTTTCTAAGGACATAATTAACTCCTAAATTTCTCGAAATTATTTATCTATATCTGTGCAACAGCAGGTTTTGCCACCTGTCTAATTACTTCTGAGGGACTATAGTTATCTGTAATCACTTGGGGACAACGCATACAAGCTGCTTTGCCTTCTTGTTGCCACCATCGACAGTTGGAACGTATCGAACAGGGAGGTAGTTGCTCAACTGCAGTGGGTAAATTTTCTACAACCTGCATTGCCAAGCGACATTTTGCCCCATTAAAATGTTGACAGCTTTTCTCTGCGCAGGGTGCAGCAGTTCTGAAAACTTCTGCTGGCGTAACGGAACCAGATAATGCCATTACTTCTTCAGTCATAGGTAGTGGTTGTTTGAGATAGGCGAGACGGGGTGCGTCTACAGTACCACTAATAATCCCAAATACTTTACTATCTAGCATTTCTGGGCGCGCACTAGGGCAAAGGGTTGTCTTATTGGTGGTAACTTTTTCCATAAAAGATCCTCTAGCGAACAACTATTAAGTCAGTGCTTGTTGGAAGTTGCTGTCATGGTAATTACAAGGGATTCCATTTTGGTGAGGTACACCCATCGCGGGCAAGATGCCCGCACATGCATTCATTTAATTGTTAATATCTGTACTTCATATACTTGGAATCTTCTGTATATTTAGTCTTCATGGAAAAATTATAATTTTTTCATAGATATTTGAGACTAAAATATTAAACATTCAGCAACACTATTTCTGACTACTGGATTGCAATTTTTGGCTCTGGGTTGAAGATTAATCCTAATACAATTGGCGGACATATCCAGCCTTTACAATCAACAGGGCTAATAGTACTAAAACCACCTAAAACTTCTGCTGCTTGTTCCTCAGTAATATCTGAAACACAATTGTTGCGACGTGCTTTAGCATTGGCAATAGCTTCAGCCATTAGCTCGGAGTTTAAATCTGTAATATTTAGATTAGCCATTGATAATTATCCTCGAAGGTTATTTTTTTCAAATTAAGCTCTATTTCATCTCTTTAATATCTAGACATATTGAAATTTGTATACCTAGCTTGCTTGGTATTAAATTTCCATCTAAATCACTAGGAGCAAGTTGATTTTTTACTCCTAAAGATATGATGTTCAAGCTTATCTTTGTTAAATACTATATTCCTATCTTTTATAAATTCGCTAGTCTTTTCAGATAAAAAAATGACCTAAAGTATAAAATTATGTCTTTTTTAGCGATCGCTCATACTGTGACCTAAATTATAAAATTATGTCTTTTTTTTAGCTATTATTTACATTTTGAATTTTTCTACGACACTACAGAGTATCAAAAGTATCGCTGTTTGCGCAGCATTCCGCAGGAAAAGTTTGTAGGCATTCAAAACAATAATAATAATATCGTTGACTTCCTTTACTTGTCTTTCCATGATATTTGAGTTTTCTGATGGCCACACAGAGGACATTCCACAATAAAGTATTTAGGGACAATAGTCATCTTATGATTCCCACAATTTCTTGATGCACTACTCTATAAATTGATAGCTTTTGGGAATTTGTGGTCTTGCTCAATGATTTATGATTTTTCTAGATTTTGAATTACGGTTTGTAGCTTTCACCTATCTGTATAATAGCTAGAATCAGCAATGCCGAATTTTCTTTTAAAATTTGGTTTGACTACTTCAATTGCAAATTCAGCAAAACATATTACTTAAAATAAGAGGTTATTCATGGCAATTCAACTTCAACAAGCTCTAGAAGTGGGAAAATATCTTTTGACTCAACGTTTGAAAGGACGTAGACGTTTCCCCTTAGTTTTAATGCTGGAACCTCTATTTAGATGTAATTTAGCTTGCCCTGGTTGTGGGAAAATTCAGCATCCTAAAGAAATACTCAAGCAAAATTTAACGCCTCAAGAATGTTTTGCTGCTGTGGAAGAATGTGGCGCTCCTGTGGTTTCTATTCCCGGAGGAGAACCTTTATTACATCCACAAATTGATGAAATTGTACAAGGGTTAGTTGAGCGTAGAAAATTTGTTTATTTATGTACTAATGGTTTGTTACTGGAAAAGAATCTCAATCGATTTAGACCTTCTCCTTATCTAACTTTTAGTGTTCATCTTGATGGTTTACAACCAACTCACGATAAATGTGTGGATAAACAAGGGGTGTTTGAAATAGCAGTTAAAGCAATTCGTGCTGCTAAAGCTAGAGGGTTTCGAGTTACTACTAATACTACTGTATTTGAGGGAACAGACCCGAAACAAATGCAGGAATTTTTTGATTTTTTGGAAAGTTTAAATATTGATGGAATGATGATTTCTCCTGGTTATAGTTATGAGTGGGCACCAGACCAGGAGCATTTTCTGAGGCGACAACAAACACGGTTATTATTCCGAGAAATTCTTGCTCCTTTTAAAGCTGGTAAAAAGAATTGGAATTTTAACCATAATCCTCTATTTTTAGATTTTTTGATGGGGGAAAAAGATTATGATTGTACTCCCTGGGGTAGTCCTAGTTATAGTGTGCTTGGTTGGCAAAAGCCCTGTTATTTAATGAATGAAGGGTATTATGCTACTTTTAAAGAACTTTTAGAGAAAACTAATTGGGATAATTATGGTTATAAAAGTGGAAATCCTAAATGTGCTGATTGTATGGTTCATTGTGGTTATGAACCGACAGCAGCAATGGCGGCAATGGAGTTAGAAAATATTCCTCAAGTTCTAGGTTCTTTGTTGAAAATTGGTGGTTAAATTAAGAGGGGAGAGGGAAAAGAGAGTAGGGAGAAATAATTGATAATTTATGGATAATAATTGATTTGATTTGGGATTTTTGGAGATGTCTAATATATAATCCGGGTAATTAGTTGTCCTATCGTCCTCGGAGTCAGGTAGGGGAGCCGTCGGATTGGCGACATACAGGAGAAAGAAAGTATTTGAGCTATTAAATTTTTACATTCGTATTCAATACAACATCTGTATTCAGAGGAAGTAATATTCCGATTACCGAATAATTAATAATTAATAACTATTAATTAAATAATTCAGCTTTATTAGCCTCCCCAATAAAGGGGAAAAAGCTGTCGTTTCGGTTATCGCCGACATGAAAAGCCGAGCTTCCCGTAGGTTGGGATGGATGGGTTACCTAATACTGTTTCACTGAAGTTAGAAGTCAAAAGTCAGAAGTCAGAAGTGAGATTTGATCGACTAAAAACTCTGATCAGATAATAGTTTCGAGCAATTATTTGACATTTAAAGTTGGAAACTATTTGTGACATCCCTAAAGTGAATTGGTATAACCATATCCAATCGACTAAGAGAAAAGTGCTAGGATATTTCCTGATATTCAATCCTCTCAGTTTTAACCAGAGCTAATTATCCATTATCGATTATCCATTAATGAATGTATAACCGGATTTTATATCAAAACTAATAATCAATTTAACATGAGTGAATTATTTAATTTTAATGGTATTACCATTCAAGCCATGTTTGGTCTTGCTATAGGAATCTTAGTATTAGCCAGTACACCAGGACCTGGTATTTTAGCAGCGACTTCTTGTGCCTTAGTATCAGGTTTTCGTTCATCCCTTTTAGTAATAGCGGGAATTGTTATAGGAGATATTATATTTCTTTTCATAGCAATTTTCGGACTAACATTAGTGACTGAATTTATTGACAATGGTTTTATTATCATTAGAGTTTTAGGTGGTCTTTATTTAGTTTGGTTAGGTTGGAAACTTTGGACATCAGCACCTATCAATTTAGAAAATGATGATGAGGCATCAAATAAAACTTATTTAAAAAATTTTACGGCAGGTTTAGCTATTACACTTAGTAATCCTAAAGTTATTATTTTTTATGGTGCTTTTCTTCCTGTTTTTATCAACCTTAACGATTTACAAGTAAATAGTATAGTTTTAATTGCTACTCTTCTTACCGTTATTGTTTCTCTAGTAACTGGATTTTATGCTTATTTAGCCTCTCGTGCTAGATTATTTTTTAAAAGTGAAAAAGCTATGACTAATATTAATCGTATAGCTGGGACTGTCATGTTTAGTGTTGCTCTTTTAGTAATTTTAATTGCTTAATAATAAAGTAAGCATTCAGCTATTATAGCAATCCTCAATAGGTTGTAAGATTTTATCTTAGGGGTTTGGTCTCCAAACCCTAGTAAAAATAATGGGATTTGGAAACCAAACCCCTACAGTTTTTCTCACAAAGCATTTCATATTGCTATAGCATTCAGCTATCAGCAATAAGCAGCAATAAGAACCTAGTTTTGAGGGTATGTTTTGTAAACATCTTTTTTTCCCTTTTGAATTTGCACTAAAAACAATAGCTGATAGCTGACTGCTGAATGCTTACAAAAAAAGAAAAATGACAGAGGTAGCTGTCTAAGAACAAGATGATGAAAAACCGGATATTTTCAATTTGATTTAATCAAATTTTTCAACTCCCGCCAAATAGAAGGTTGATTAGAAGTTGATGCGGGATGAGTCAAAATTCCCTGAGTCGGGCTGAATAAAAAAGCCAGTATAAATAATCCAAATGATACTAATACAATCGCTGGACCAGATGGTAAATTATAGAAGTAGCTAATATACATTCCACTAATACTAGATAAAATTCCTATTCCTACTCCTAAAATCATTACTTCGTGGAGTCTTTTAACTAATAAATAAGCTGTAGATGCTGGTGTAATTAATAAAGATAAAACTAAGACTACTCCTACTGCTTTGAGACTGGCTACAATTGTCAAACCAATTAACATCATTAACCCCAAGTTTAATAAATTTACAGGTAAACCTACTGCTTGAGCGCCGAGGGGGTCAAATGTGTAAAATAATAATTCTTTATACAATAAGATTACTACTAATAAAACAATTGCACCAATTATTAATGTATCTCGCACGTCTCCAATAGTTACGCCGAGAATATTGCCGAATAAAAAATGATTTAGGTCGATTTTATTGTCTTTCTGAATAATTGTAATTAATGTGATTCCTAGTGCAAAGAAGGCAGAAAAAACTATCCCCATTGCCGCATCTTCTTTGATTGGCGATCGCGTCCTAATTAAGTTAATTAAAATAGTGCTAATTATTCCAGAAATAAATGCTCCGATAAATATATTTGCTCCTATCCAAAAAGCAATGGCTAATCCTGGTAAAACTGAGTGACTAATAGCATCTCCTAATAGTGCTAATCTTTGTACCATTAAATAACTGCCGACTACTGCGCAAATAATTCCAACTATTACTGCGACTAGGAGCGATCGCTGCATAAAACTGTATTGTAGTGGTTCGAGTAATGTTTCTAACATTAGTGTTTATTTTTCCTTTTTTTGTCTGTTTGATTATTTTGATTTTATAGCAAATAATTAAGTAGTAAGTTGGAAATATTTTGGATAATTAAGTAAACATTTGTAGTTATCAATTCACATTTTTTCAGTAAATATACAACTACTAAAATTTGCATAATTTGTTAATTAATTAGGAGTTATGCAGAAACGGGGTTTATCGAAGAAATTTTGTGATGTTGATAATCAGGAAAATAAACCCGGTTTCTTGTTTCGTTGCGTAAGTCCTGTTAATTTTAAGAAACTGCAAAACCTGTATATTTACCGAGAAATTGTGGGTATGCGCCTCCCCTTAGATAGAGGAAAAAAGAAAAAATTTTTCATTATTAGTCAATCCTATCCGTTTTCAAGGAGAGGTAAATTATTAATTATTAATTATTAATTATTAATTGTTGAAGCACTTCCTCTGGATGAAAACCTAAAACTATCATGTCCTTGGTTATTCCTGCTTCTAAAAGTGTTTCAGCAACAGGTTGAGAACAACCATCATATTGAATCCAGATTTTATCATTAATAATATCAATATGAACTACGGAATCACAAACTTGACGTACAGCATCCCAACCCACATGAATTACTTCATAATGATCTCGTTCAGTATCAATTACAATTTCAACATCTATTTGACCATTAGCGGGTTTATGAGTAACATATTCGTATATTATTTCCTTAATAATCTCACGATAGTTATCTAATTTATCCATTTAACTATTCTCCCAATTTTTTCATCAAAAATTATCAGATGTAGTTGTATGTTATTAATAATTAATTGACCTAATCTCTCTTGGAAAAATTTTCATAAGCTTGCTGATTAACAGCAATATAAAGTAAACGTTCTGTCTCTAGTTCCGATAATACAGTTCGATAAATTTCATATTCCCCCACTGCTACTTGTAAATCGTTTATGGGAGAAAGACTAATAAAACTTTTGATTTCTACAGCAATTTTTTGACCTTGTTTTTCGGCTGCAATCGCTGTTTTTGCTGCACCTAAATCAACATAAAGATGTTTACCTCCATAACCTAAATATAAAGGGTCATGGGTGATTTTCTAACCATCTGTTTTTAATGCTTCAACAACCGTATTATGATAAATATCTCTAGCTGGCATTAGTTATTTAAAAAATTCATAGTAAAAAAAAAGAGTTATTATTAGTAGTTTATATTTATTAAATCATGGATAAAATTCATTTTTTCTCGTTCTTCATAACTATCTATCCAATGCAAAAAAGCGATATTCTTGTTATGAGATTTGACTATCAATTTTATCAAAGAATCAACATTGTTTAATTGCTTTTCGGATAAGGAATCAAAATTCTTTACTATTTGGTTTATATCATTGGTATTTATATAATTAGTAAATTTACCCATCAAACCAACAAAAATGTCTGAAGCCTGAACAAATAAATCACCTTGCGAATCAACAAAGGAATAGTTTTTTATTTCTTTACCTTCATCAATTACTTTGTAGTTAACTAGCATTTCTGAAATAGTTGCCTCATTATCAAAAATATGATTTGAATTATTGAACAAATATATAGGTCTTAGATAAAATTCCAAAAAATCCTTTATCAAAACACGATCTTCTTCGTCAATTATAAATGGAAGTGAATCCTTTTTATTTGCCTCTTTGAGTATTTGCCTAAGGGACTCTAATCCCAAATGGAATTCTGCCGTATCAATATATTCGTCAAATATTGAAGTTAGTTCTTCAATGAATTCTGAAACTGATTCCTTTTTAATATTAGGATAATTAAAGTTATAAAACAATTCTTGAAAAGACTCAATTTCGAGTTTTGCGAGCTTATATAAGTCATTTTTTAGAAATTTATGGTAATCTGAACCCAACTGCATTGCCACTTCTGAGTTCATAATTGCAGAATCAACAATATCGACAATAGACCAGTAAAGAATATTTAAACTTGAATAATGAATGTATAAATCATTGTCCGACAAAAGGTATTTCAAAAATACATTCAGTTTTTCAGACTTCAAGCAGTCAAGAAATTCTTTCTTTCCCTGAACAATATGCTGAAATTTTACATCTTTAATATTCTTTTGTAGATTAAGCCTATCAAATAAGGGTTTAATATCAGGTTGGCTTCCTTCGTAAACTAAACCACCTAAAACAAAATTTGAATGAAAATCTTTTGAATTAAAAGAGACATTAAAATCGAATTCCTTCACAGAGAATTTTCTAATATTATTGGTTTCGTCATGATAAAAAGTAAAAGAACTGTCAAAGTCTGCTGTTGGTGCAAGTATCTTTGTCATTCTTCTCAGATCGCTAATATCAAAATTTACCATTTACTACCTCTTTTCATAATCTAAAATTTTAGTTACCAACTGTTCCTATTATTACCTACAAAATTATAACAAAAAAATTTTAGAAGAATCAAGCAACTTACCTTAAAGACTCTGAAAAGAAACCAACTTTAACCCCCATAAGCACAATGCAAATTGTCTCTATTCTCACTTCCCCTCAAATGCGTTCAGCATATCTTCCTGGCAAAGGAGCATCGAAATCATCTGGAACAGTAAACTCACCTGCACACAAACCAAATGGTCGTAATTTCTTGCTACTGATAATAGGTCTAATTTCAGCGATCGCTTGGTCAACTCGAATAATTACAACAGTTTCTCCCTCTTCCACTAGCTGCAAATATTTCAGTGGATCGCTTTGAACTTCATCAATAGCATTATAGAACCCCTAACCGCATATTTTGAGGAAATTGAGGTTTGAAACCTCTCGGTTCAGGTTTTGGCCGTCTCAGTTAACTCCTACCCTAACCACTGATACTTTTTCAGCCAACTCTAGGTAGACAAAACCAATAATGAGTGTTTATACTTCTTTTTAGATAACACAAATGATGTTATCTTTTTTCAAACACCTAACTATTGTCCAACAGTTAAGGAGAAAATCATGCGTACTAGAGAAGCATCTTTTTTATTAGGTATCTCTCGTCAACGTTTATTAGTTTTACTCGCTCAAGGAAGAGTTAAAGGAGCTGACAAAAAAGGCAGATTCTGGGAAATTCCAGTATCTTCGAGCGGTATGCCCGTAATAATTCCCGCTCGGCGCGGTCCGAAAGGTATCTGGCACAAGCAAGAAACAAGCGTACCTCAAATGATTCATGTTAATCAAAGCAAGATTAAAAGTAATCAGGGTAAGCCTCCAGAGGAATTGGAACCTGTAGTGTCTGTCAAACACAACGATCGGAACGATTATGGTTATGACTTATATATTTCAGGTCCTTGCCACATCGTCTATCGACCTTATAATCCAGCAAAATGTGGCGCTCATCTGTGGATTAATACTTATGATCCAGTGCAATTTGTAGACACTCAATTTAATCTAGATCCAGCCACTGCAAGGCAAGCCTACAAACAAATTAAGAGATAGTCTGGTTTCATTCGTCAGGCTCGTTCGTCACCAAAAAATATTTATTCGCTCACAGCAGCTTAACTGACAATAACTTCAGTAAATTTGTGCTGTTTGTTTGTGGGAAATCTTCACAGCATTAAGATTTTGATCTTCCTATTTTTTCACAAATCATTTAGGATTGCTATAGCTCTCACTCAAGTCAAAATATTAGTTGTAAAGGATTTCTATTTTATTAAAGTTCTAACACTTTTTTGCAGTGCTATAACTAAAACTTTAATCCTCCTCAAAAAATCTTAAGTTCATAAGCAAAATTAATTATACATCCTGTTGAATACCTGTTCCCTGTTCCCAGTTAAGTGTTCCTTGTTCCCTCTCTCAACAAAGAAACCAACCTTACCCCCATAAGCACGATACAAATTTTCTTCCTGCAATACAACTTGTCGATCGCCAACAGCAATTAACTCCTTATTTAACAGAATTAGATTGTCAAAATTAGTAATAGACTCACCCAGATCGTGGTTAACAACAATCACAATTTTTCCAACTTCAGCTAACTCGTGAAAAATATCAAAAATAATATTTTCAGTCTTCTGATCGACTCCAACAAACGGTTCATCAAAACAGAAAATATCCGCTTCTTGAGCTAAAGACCGCGCCAAAAATACCCGTTGCTGCTGACCCCCAGAAAGTTGACCAATGGGGCGATCGCGATAACTATCCATCCCTACCTTTGTCAACGCTTCCAATGCTAACCTCCGACTCACGCTAGAAAAACGACGAAACCAACCAGTCTGACGCACTCGCCCCATCATTACCACATCCCAGACAGTAGCAGGATAAGTCCAATCAATTTGCGATCGCTGAGGCACATAAGCAATTCTTCCTAACTGTTCCTGAAGTGGTTTGTCATTGTAAATTACAGAACCCCCACTCACAGGAATTAATCTCAGCATTCCTTTTAATAAGGTACTTTTTCCCGCGCCATTAGGGCCAATAATACCTGTTAATTTTCCTGCTTGTATCTGTAGGGTAATGTCTCGCAACGCCTCAACGGTACGATAATGGACTCCTAAATGATTTACTGTAATTTTGGCCTGACTCATTAATTGTGACTCCTATCAATTATCAAATATGATTCTCTGAAATACTCTCACTCATAGAGATGCGTATCAAAATTTGACCCTGGAATGTGAGAAATATGAAAGCAATATGATATAAATTATGAAAGGAATATGAAAAATTGTCAATTAAATCAAAATTAAAAAATTAAAAATGAAAATTAGTAGGTATTTGCGCAAAATTAATTTAACTAACAGTCCAGGTAGAGAAGGCTTAACTCGGAGCGGGGAAAAGGAAATATCTCTGAGTAGTAGATATACGCAGGACTTAGATACCCAAACAAGAAACCAGGTTTATTGCTCTAATTCCGTCTCACAAAATTCCCTCGAGCAACCCGGTTTCTGCCTAAAATCCAAAATAAAATCAATTCTTATCCGTAAATTATCAACTACTTCTTCCTGTTCCCTGTTCCCTGTTCCCTGTTCCCTATTTTCTATAGGAATTTTATTAGGATTATGGATTAGTGGTTGTACTGCCCCATCTCCAAATATTTCTGCTGACGGTGAGGGTAAACCTTTAGTAGTTTCTACTAGTACCATCATTGCTGATATGGCAGAAAAAATAGGTGGGGATGAAATTGAGCATCAGGGAATCATGGAACCAGGAGCTGACCCTCATATTTATGAACCGGTGCCTGCTGATAGTGTGGCTTTTGAGAAGGCAGATTTAATTATTTATAATGGCTATAATTTGGAACCTGCTTTAATTAAACTGATGAATGCTGCGGGTGTAAGAGCGCAAAAGTTAGCAGTTGCGGAAAAGGTGACGCCTTTACAAAATCCGGATAAGGGGGAGTTGCTGCCAGATCCCCACGTTTGGGGTGATGCGGAAAATGGAATTGTGATGGTAAATGCAATTCGGGATATTTTGATTGAGTTGTCGCCAGAAGATAAAGAGGTGTTTATGGAGAATGCTGCCAGATTAATTGAGGAGTTACGGCAGGTTGATATTTGGATGAGTAAACAAATAGCGACTATTCCAGAAAGTCAGCGCCGACTGGTGACTACCCATGATGCTTTTGAATATTATGTGAGAGCTTATGGTTTAGAGATAACAGGAACTTTGATTGGGATGACTACGGAGGAGCAACCTAGTGCACAGACGGTGAAAAATTTGGCAGAAGAAATTAAGAAAACTGGAGTGCCTGCTATTTTTGCGGAGACTACTATTAATCCTAAGTTAATTACTACGGTTGCTGAGGAAGCAGGGGTAAAGTTAGCACCTAGGGAGTTATATTCTGATTCTATTGGCGCTCCTGGGAGTGAAGGAGATAGTTATGTGAAAATGTTGATCTCTAATACTCAGGCAATAGTGGAAGCTTTGGGTGGGAAGTATTCTGCTTTTGAGTTGCAAACAAAATCGACTCCAGCGTTGCAGGCGAAGTAAATATGCTATACAGTGTCGATGATATTATTATTTACAACTGACCTAAGTTAATTGTCATCACTGAAAAAAGACAATCATTTTTTTGGGAGTTGCACATTCAAGAATGATAATTAATTTTGAACTATAGATATATTCAGGAAATATTTATCGAAAAGTATCTACTTTTAATTTCATCATTCCTGACTGTACAAATCTATTTTTTGTGTATGTTAACTTGGCTTTTAGTATTCTCAGTATTATTATTTATAATTGCTCCATCACCACTACTTTCAATATTCACTGTGTTAGTTTCATTAACAGGTAAATCTCTAGAGAAATTTTCAAAATTTAAATTGTTTTCAATGTTAAAATCGCCTACTTGAGAATTACCTCCTTCAATATTATTGGTTGAGCTACCACCTTGAGCACTACTATTATTAGTATTAACATTTTTATTATTAAATGTATTCGTATTTTGAGAAACTTCTTTATTCAGTTTAGAAGCTACTCCTTTTACGGATGTAGGTTTGATTTCACTATTAAGTGAATTATTTAGACTTACTATAGCAGCTAAAAACCCAGTGATAGCAGTTAAGCTAGCAATAGTAACACTGATAAATTTAAGTAATTGCCTTGATTTTTTATTGTTGTTTGACATGATAACTATATCCTAATATATTTTTGTTGTCTAGTTAGGGTTAGGGAAGATTCAGTTAGTTTGATAAATACTACACCAATTTTATATGAGGCTGCAAATAATGATAAAATCTACAGTCAACATGGTAAATATTTTTGTTTTCCTTAGTCAATTTTTACAAAAAGATTACTTCATTTAAAGATAAGTTTTCCATGATAGATTCTGAAGCTTGGTAGAAAATTGAGAATTGTAAGGTTGACCCCATAAGGTATTATTTGTGAAAGTTATATACTCTGCCAAAAGTTTATCAAAGCCTAATTTTCTAAGAGTTACATTGATTTTGTATTTAGTCTCAAACTATTTCCCTATTACTTTAAAGTCCTTAACTTAGGTATCTAGACTTTAGGAAGATAATTAATAGAATTGTCGCTTTCTAAGGTGAAAAATTGTGAAAACCCTTGCTGTGTAAAGCTTGTAGTTATTTGAGATTTAAAAGACTTGAAATAATTTCCCTGTATAGGTTTTAGCGGTTTTTTCCATCTATTTAGCGACAAGTCTAATGAAAAGGATTTTAGTCTTTACTACAACTTACAAATTAAAATCCGACCTCCCTCACACCCACTAACCAAAGTTTTACCATCCGGACTAAATTGCACCGGATGATAACAAAAAAGACTATCGAACAATTTCCGAGTCTACAAATTCCATAGTTTAACAGTACCATCTATATTCCCACTCGCAAGAACTAGAAAAAAACTGTTCAGGTGACTTTTACACGAGTCCTAAAGAATTAGGAATTTTTCCTTCTTTTGCCATTCAGCTATTTTGACATCACACTCCAAACAATTAGAATTTTCTATTTTTAATTGTTTGATTGTGTCAAACAAACCTGCGTATAATCCCTGGTTAGCTGTCACAAATAACGAGGTTGCTATTAAAATAATTTTACCTGTTTTCATCAGTCTTAATTTAATTATACTTGATGCTTAAAATCTCCTTATTTCTGTTATGACCTTGTATATCTAATTATTACTAATTTCTTTATGCTTAATTCAGACTTTTTTAATTTTTCTTAATAAAAAAACGGACAATATAAAACTATAAAACTTAAATATACATATCCAATAATAAAAAATAAAGTAAATTATTTCCCCCTACTCCCTACTCCCTACTCCCTCTTTTCTATAAATTTACTGCTCTAATTGATACAGAACAACTCGATTACGTCCAGCTTTTTTCGCCTGATATAAAGCTCTATCTGCCCGTTGTAGAATCTCTTCTCCTGTGGTTCCATCTAAAGGAAAACAAGCAACTCCTAGAGAAACAGTTAGGGATGAAAGAATTTTACCTTGATTTTGTATAGATAATTCCCTCACTCCTGAACAAATATTTTCTGCCCTTTGTTTAGCAATACTTAAAGGGGTATTTATGAAAATCAAAGTCATTTCTTCTCCACCGTAACGACAGACAATATCAGATTCTTGAACTTGCCCCTGTAAAAACTTTGCCAGTTCTCGAAGTACCATATCTCCAACATCGTGACCATAAGTATCGTTAAATCTTTTAAAGTGGTCAACATCTACCATGACAATACTTAAAGGTTGTTGATTGCCTTTAGCTTTAATAATCTCTTGCTTGAGATATTGATCTAAATAACGGCGATTAAATAAACCTGTTAAACCATCACGAATACTATCATTTCTTAATTGTTCTCTCAGTTTCAGGTTGTAAAATGCTAAAGAAATGTGTTTAGCTATAGTATGAGCTAAATGTTTTTGATAGCAACTAATTTTTTCTGAACATTCCGTTCGGAGGTAAAACAACCCCCAAACTTTACCTTGACTTAAAAGAGGAATACAAATAGTTTGAGTAGGTTGAGCTTCCTGATCGATATGACGACAAAATAATCCTGGTTGATCGTTGCTGGCAATATGAGTTTGTCCACGTAGTAATGCCCAACAATCACTAAATTCCAATGAAGTTTCATTATCTGCTCTCTTACCAAAAGAAGTAACTCTTTCAAATATACGATTACACTCATCTGTTAAGAATACACTGCCAGAAAACCTGGGAAATAATATTTGGAGAAATTCTGCTAACAGTTTACTTGTGTCTTCAATTTTTGCGCATACTTGTAAAAATTCTATCATCTGGTGAATAGTGACCATTTCCTGGTGGCGTTGTTCTAGTGTATTTACTGATTCTTGCAAACGCCGTACTTTTTCCTCTAGATGACTATTCTTATTATTTAATAGTTCTTCGTAAGTTGTCATGTTAAAATTTTCCTTCAGTTCGTTCAGATTATTATCCGTTATTGTCAAAATTAATGTAGTGATATTTGTCTTCACAATATATGAATTTGATCTTGGAAATTAATGAACTATATCAGTATTGACGATGAGTTTAGTAATATGTTTAGGTAATTCGTTTAAAGCTTTTGTGTGATTAAAATCACTGATTGAAAACCTAAACTAAGTGATATAAAACCAAATTCAAAAAAGGTCGTTACAGTAAAAAAGGAGTAAGGACGTTGCATGCAACGTCCCTACGGAATAGGGAATAGGGAAAACCCTTGCTCTTTATTGAATTTTACTATATGGCAAAATCCTGGTATTCCATAACTACAAAAAAGAGTTAATGTGGCATTATTTTTTGAAATTGGTATAATACTGTTTTGAGATTATATTTTATAAATTATATCTTAACTTTGCTCTGAATTGGCAATACTTAGAATCAGTGAAATTACAGTTATAATTTTTACTAATATCATGTCTAGTTGAACAGTTATAAATAATTAGGGAGGATTCAGGAGTCAGAAGTCAGGATACAAGAATATATAGCAATCAGGAATCAGATGTGAGAATTGAGGTGTTCCTTAAAAGGATAGAATATAGCAGTTATCTTATGAAGAAGATACATTTTCTTCTTCCCAGTTAAGTGTTCCCAGTTAAGTCTTCCCTAAAAGTCTCCAATATCTCACAACTCAAATCATATTGCTATATTTTGATATTATTAGTTATTTTTTTATGGTTAATTGAATTTGATTTGATATTTATTAATTCCACCCAAACTAGGAGAATATAAAATTATAAAATTCAAGGATATTTACTACTCTAATTTTGATACAAAACAACTCGATTACGTCCGGTTTTTTTCGCCCTATATAAAGCTCGATCTGCCCGTTGCACAATCTCTTCTCCTGTATTTCCATGTAAAGGAAAACAGGCAACTCCCAGAGAAATCGTTATGGATGGCAGAGTTTCTCCCTGATTTTTTAGGGATAAGGATCTTACTCCCGAACAAATATTTTCTGCTCTCTGTTTAGCGACACTTATAGGGGTATTAATTAAAATTAAAGTCATTTCTTCTCCACCGTAACGACAGGCAATATCATATACTCTAACTTGTTGCTGCAAAAACCTCCCTAGTTCTCGGAGTACGATATCTCCAACATCATGACCATAAGTATCGTTAAATCGTTTAAAGTGATCGACATCTACCATGATGACACTTAAAGGTTGTTGATTACGTTTAGCTCTAATAATCTCTTGCTTGAGATATTCATCTAAATAACGGCGATTAAATAAACCTGTTAAAGCATCACGAATACTATCATTTCTTAATTGTTCTCTCAGTTTGAGGTTGTAAAGTGCTAAAGAAATTTGTTCGGCAACAGTATGAACTAATTGTTTTTGATGGTGACTAATTTTTTCTGAACATTCTGTTCGCAGATAAAACAACCCCCAAACTTTACCTTGATTTAATAGAGGAATACAAATAGTTGTGGTAGGTTGAGACTCGCGATCGACATGATGACAAAATAATCCTGGTTGAGCATTACTAGCAATATGAGTTTGTCCCCGTCGTAATGCCCAACAATCATTAAATTTCACTAAGGTTTCACTATCTGCCAGATTACCATAAGAACTAACACTTTCAAACTTACAATTACACTCATCTTTCAATAATACACTGCTAGAAAACCCTGGAAATAATTTTTTGAGAAATTCTGCCAGGAATTTATTAGCGTCTTCAATTTTTTCGCACGCTTGTAAAAATTCCATCATTTGGTTAATCGTTGTTATTTCATAGTTGCGTTGCTCTAGTTTATTTACTGATTCTTGCAAACGCCCTACCTGTTCTTCCAAACGACTATTATTACGATACAAGAGTTCGATTTTTTCGGTCTGTAAGTCTTGTATTTCCTGTCGCAATGTATGGATAACTCCACACATATCTAGAGGATCTAAATTTTGCAATATATTAGTTTGAGTTATCAGACCTAGCAGTTTGCCATTACGATCGCATACAACTAATCGCCGTACTCGCAGCTTTTGCATTTGTTGATGACTTTGCCATAAAGTATCCACAGGACTTAAAGTAGATAAAGGTGTATTCATAATGTCTGAGGCTTTTAATTTATTGAAATTCAAGCCTAGTGCTTGAAATTGCACAATATCTCTTTCTGTAACAATTCCAATTGGATGTAATATTTGTTGTTTATCTGTGCAAACAATCACTATACAACTCACTCGATACTTTGCCATTTTTTCAGCTATGGCAAGTACAGATGAATTAGGTGAATCATGAATAACATCAGTATTCATAACTTCTTTAATTTCTCTATGTCTTAGCAAGTCAAATGATTTTAGGGAATTACGAATACTTGTGGGAGTAATCAACCCTAGCAATTCTTTGGCCTCGGATAATACTGGTAGGTGACGAATTTTATACTGCTGAAAATAGTTAATCACGGTATAAATATCTTCTATCTCCGAATCAGATATTGTAATTAACTTATCAGTCATTACATCACTAATTTTTATCTGCTCGACTTGAACTTTTGAGGCAATTAACCTCACTATATCGCGCTCAGTTAGTATTCCTAATAGTTGATTATTTTCAACTACTAATAAGCAACTCGAACGACTTTTTATATCGATACTTTGATTTGATTCTGTGGGTAAATTTACCTTCACATCATTGTTTTTTGGTTGACTGAGCCGATATATTGCTTCTGCTAATGAAATATCTGGAGTAACAGTTAGGGGACTACGATCCATTGCAACTTCAATTGTGAAGTTTGACAACAGATTTTTGTTAATAGACATGGCTCAGAATAGATATAAAATTATAAATTATAGAATACAATAAATCTTCTAAATAGGGTACTGTTAATTGTAATAAAATATTACCGATAGATATCTTTATTACTAATTATATAGAATCAGGTTTAACAGTCGTCCGCAGCGACGATAGGAAGCAATCTCCGCGCACCCCTGAGATTGCTTCCTTCCACGGAGTGACCGTCGCAATGACTTGAGTATAGTAATTATCCGGATTAGATATTATTACTCTATATCAATCAATATTAAATCGTAGAATGCACAGGTCTCATTCTACTAGTGGTCTGTCAAGTTTGAATTGATGGGGATTTCAAAATTGAAAAGCTTATCAATCAAGACTTTTAAGAATTCATCACCCATCAAAATAAGTTTGACAGACCACTAGTTGATAACCATAAAGAAATTGTTAATAATCTTAACTTTGACGCGACTTAGCAATTCTTAAGCTGAGTAGGATTACTGGTATTATTCCTACCAATACAATTGCTAAAGCCGGACCTGCTGCTTCAGTTAATCTTTCATCAGCAGCCAAATTATAAACCCGAACTGCCAAAGTATCAAAATTAAACGGACGAATTACCATTGTTGCTGGTAACTCTTTCATTACATCTACAAATGTCAACATTGCTCCTGTTAGTAAACCACCCCACATCATCGGTACATGAACTTTAATTAAAGTTTTAGTGGGGCTATAACCTAAACTCCGAGAAGCATCATCTAAACTTGGTTGAATTTTCACTAAACTTGACTCAACAGCACCAAATGCTACTGCCATAAATCTGACTAAATAAGCAAAAACTAATGCTGTAATAGTGCCACTGAATAATAAACCAGTTGAGATGCCAAACATGGAACGCATAAAACTATCAATGGCATTATCAACTGTACCGATAGGAATCAAAATTCCTACGGCAATAACTGAACCGGGTACAGCATAACCCATTGCTGCAATGCGAGTTGATACACGCATTCCCAAATTTCGATTTATACGTACTCCATAAGCCATGATCAGAGCGATCGCTACTGCCAAAACAGCGGTAATTGCTGCCAAAGTCAAACTATGGGAAGCATAATCCCAAAACCGACCCCGAAAACTTGCCCCGCTCTCAGCAATAGTCATTTGTAGTAATAATCCTGCTGGCAAGAGAAAGCCTAAAAAAACTGGCAGTAAACAAGCAATAAAAGCACCTAATTTCCGCATTCGAGTTAAGTGAAATTGTTGTAAATGTTGCTGTTGACTGGTAGTTTGATAATATTTTGCTTGCCGACGCGACCATAATTCGAGCAAAATTAACCATAAAATAAATAATAGTAACACTGCTGCTAACTGTGCTGCTGCTACCCTTTCCCCCATACCAAACCAAGTACGATAAATGCCAGTGGTAAATGTATCGACTCCAAAATATTGCACCGTACCGAAATCATTGAGGGTTTCCATTAGTGCTAGAGCTAAACCTGTAATTATTGCTGGTCGCGCCAGAGGTAGAGCTATTGTGAAAAAACTCCCCCAAGGGTTTGCTCCTAAAGAACGACTAGCTTCTAAAGTACAGGTTGACTGTTCTAAAAAGGCGACTCGCGTTAGGAGATAAACATAGGGGTATAAAGTTAGGGTTAACAGGGCGATCGCTCCGCCAATGGAACGAATTTCTGGGAACCAATAATCGTTTACACTGGTCCAACCAAATATTTCTCGCAACCATGTTTGTATAGGGCCATAAAATTCTAGGAGTTCTGTATAAGTATAGGCTAAAATATAAGCGGGTGCTGCTAGGGGTAATAACATTGCCCATTCAAATAGACGACTCCCAGGAAAACGGCACATTGTAATTAACCATGCTGCTCCTACTCCAATGACTGAAACTCCACAACCTACTCCTACCATTAATATGAAGGAGTTGAGCAGATAACGGGGTAAGACCGTAGAGGCTAAGTGACTCCATATCTCTGCTGTATCTGAGAAAATACTGCTGAGGACAAATATTACAGGCGCTGAGATGAGGGAGGCGATCGCTACAACAAATACTGTCCAAGCATTCCAGTTGAGACGGTTAAATTTTTTTATATTATCAAACATTTTGGTTTTAGATATTAGAATATTTTTTAGCAACTTAATGAGAACATTTTCTAAAAAGTTAGGTTAAGATAATTTAAGAATAAATAATGTTCTAGACGACTTTGAGAACTATAACGCACATTCTCAAATTCTCTTTGAAACTGGGTTTCTGGCATAACCGTTGGTAGTCCCACAATGTTTGTTCATCAACCCAGTTTATGTTTTAACTTTTAAAAGATAAGACCTCTCCCCCAACCCCTCTCCTGCAAGGAGAGGGGAGAGACGCTTACCCTTCCCTCCTCCCCCCTTTCAAAGCTATCCCTGATAAGGAACTCCTGAAAACCGTGTGGTCCGTGTGGTCCGTGTGGTCCGTGTGGGGGGTGTGGGAAGTGAGAATCTTGTCTGTAGTTCTCAAAAAAATGTCTAATTCAATACACTTTTCTCCAGAAAAAGCATCTCGAAGGCTAACACATAACTTGTATATTTTGTCAAGTTTTATGTTCAGAAAGATGTTGATAAAGCATAGCTTTCAAAGGGGGGTAAGGGGGGTTAGGTTTTTCAACCCACATTTTCAAACTAGACACGCTAGGACTGATAACTAATAACTGAAATGACGGAGGTTAAGAAATAAATGGCCCAATCGGTAATTCTCCATCTGGAGAGTGTCAACAAGCAATTTTCTCGTACTACTACCCCTGCGGTACAAAATGTAAATTTAACACTATATCAGGGAGATATATTGGGGTTATTGGGGCCTTCAGGTTGCGGTAAAACAACTTTATTGAGAATTATTGCTGGATTTGAGCAACCGCAGTCAGGTATTATTTTAATTAATGGGCGGGTAGTTGCTGGTAGACATGATTGGGTAGTACCAGAAAAACGCAATGTTGGTATGGTATTTCAGGATTATGCTTTATTCCCCCATTTGACTGTAGCCAAAAATATTGCTTTCGGGCTACACAATTCTGGCAAAAAGTCAAGTACACAAATTAATCATCAGGTAGCAGATGTTCTGGAATTGGTAGGTTTGTCTGGTCTAGAAAATCGTTATCCCCACGAATTGTCTGGAGGTCAGCAACAACGGGTAGCTTTGGCGCGTGCTTTGGCACCAAATCCAGCGTTGGTATTATTGGATGAACCTTTGAGTAATTTGGATGTACAGGTGAGGATTAGATTACGCCAGGAATTACGAGATATTCTTAAAAGTGCCGGTGCTTCAGGAATTATTGTCACCCATGACCAGGAGGAGGCAATGGCTATTTCTGACCGGGTGGCAGTAATGCGAGCTGGATGTGTGGAACAATTTGGTACGCCAGAAGATATTTATACTGAACCTGCTTCTAAATTTGTAGCGGAGTTTGTGACTCAGGCTAATTTTTTGCCTGCACGTCGTCGCGACCAGGTTTGGGAAACGGAGGTTGGTGCTTTTGAGTTGACAAATAATAATGTGTTTCGTGGGGAAGTTAGTAGTTTGGATGAATTCGATCATCTTGAGTTGATGATCCGTCAAGAAGATTTGATGTTGAAAGCTGATGATGAGGGGTCTATGGTGATTCGCGATCGCCAGTTTTTGGGTCGTGAATTTCGTTATTGTTTACAAACTGAGTCTGGAAAAGAATTAATTGCTCGCACTACCCCACAAGTAGCATTGCCAATTGGAATTCAAGTCAAGGTATCTGTTGCTGAAGATAACTTGCGAGTTTTTCCCACAATACCTGAAGAAAAGTATGTGAAGTCTTCTGAGTTAGTCGGAAGTAGGCATTTTTGATATCAGTAGGGGTTTGGAGAACAAACCTCTACAGTGAATTTATTTCTTTCTGCATTAAGGTCATTGTAGTGGACCGTTTCATCTAAAGTAGTGCATTAGATTTGTCATTGCGTTTCGCTCCGCGACATGAAAAGCGCAGCTTTGCGATAGCAAACCACAGTGTTTGCGGAGCAGTCCGTCAGGATAGCAATCTCCAGACACTTTTCTATTGCAACATTTAAGATGAAACAGTCTAGTAGTGAACCGACACATCTAAAATGGTGCAATAGTAGGGGTGGGTTCCACGTTAAATTAACGAGTTTAACCATCAGATCAAATAAACCCGCCCCAAAATCTACCACACAAAATTAGCCGTGTCGGTCATTGTAGCAGGGGATGGGGTGGTGAGGCGGTGAGGCAATGGGGCGGGTTCATCTCATTTAATATTGATATTATTAGTTTAATGCTGAACTCGCCCCTACTATTACAACATTTGAGGTATGTCACACCAGTAGATATACTACTACTTCCAACCCACACGATCCATTAATTTAATCGCGTCAGCATTCAACTTGCCATAAACAGCAACATTAGTAGAATCAGTCTTGAAATCACCAAAGGTTGTCAACACACTAGGAACAGGTACACCTGCAACTACAGGATATTCGTTATTCCCTTCAGAGAATATTTTTTGAGCTTCTGGACTGGTTAAATGTTCGAGAAACTTAATTGCACCCTCTTTATTCGGAGCAGTTTTAACTACCCCACCACCACTAATATTAATGTGGGTACCGCGCCCATCTTGGTTGGGGAAAAACATACCGACTTTTTCTGCAACTGCTTTATCTTCTCCTTTGCTAGATTTTTTCAAACGCGCCAAGTAGTAGCTATTAGCAATACCAACATCACCAATGCCAGCAGCAACAGCCTTTATTTGAGCAGTATCATTTCCTTCTGGAGGTCTCGCAAAGTTTGCAACAAAGCCTTTTGCCCAACTTTCTGCATCTGACATTCCGTGAATTTCGATTAAAGATGCTATTAAAGATTGGTTGTAAATATTGCTCGAGGAGCGGATTACAATTTTACCTTTCCATTTGTCTGTAGCTAAGTCTTCATAACTTGATAGCTCAGAAGGTTTAACTTTATCTTTGTTATACATAATTACCCGCGCCCGTTTGGAGAAACCAAACCATAAGTTTTCCGGACTGCGGAGGTTAGCTGGAATTTTACTATTGAGAGTAGACGAAGAAACTGGTTGCAAGATTCCGGTTGCTTGGGCACGCCACAGACGACCTGCATCAACTGTGATAAAGACATCTGCAGGACTGTTAGCTCCTTCACTTTTAATTCGTTCAATTAATTCATCTCCCTTGCCTTCAATTAAATTAACTTTGAGACCAGTTTTTTTGGTGAAACTGTCGTAAAGAGCTTGGTCAGTGTCGTAGTGACGGGAAGAATAGAGATTAATTGCACCACCTTGGGCTAATCCTCGGTTGCTTTTTCCCAGTTCCGCAAGTGCTACAGTTGCCATTGCTGTGCCTGTTCCTAGAAATACTCGTCTAGTTATTTTCATTTTTAATTTTCTCCTTGTTCTTTCTCTGTAAGTATGTATAGGTAATTACCTCATACTGGCTGATTAATTTTAATGATATTGCAAGTTATTCTTAATAAATTTAATCCTTTATTGGGATTAATTTATAAAAAATTCGGCTCTACTCCTGAAAGCCTGTGATAATTTGACCTGATTTTGTCTATAAAATAGTGACTTTCACAATTGATAAATGTTTCTGGACACTAACTAATTTAACTCAGAATTTTTATTGCAGCACAATTAAATATACTTGTCAAGTAGTTATTGATAAATTATCTCTTATTATGATGTCCAGATGAACAGTTATAAATAATTTAGGGGGGAGTCAGGAGTCAGGATTCAGGAGTCAGGAGTCATATAGAATCCGGTTGAAAGGTCGTCATTCCAACGATAGGAAGTAATCTCGCGAAACCCCTGAGATTGCTTCCTTCCACTCTGTTCAAGTCGCAATGACTTAGCTATAGAATTATCCAGATTCTATATCAGGAGTTAGAAAGGAGCTTCTTCCGCGCCAGTTATATCAAATCTGGTTGAATACTTATTGTATAGTTCGGGGAGTAAGGGGGGTGGGAAGTGTGGGGGGGTGTGGGAAGTGTGGGAAGTGTGGGAAGTGTGGGAAGTTTGGGAAGTTTGGTCCGTGAAGTATAGATATAAACATATAGTATATAACCGGATTCTATCAGGACTTACGCAAATTGAGTTTTAAAGCACTATCTGTAGGGGCGAATGGCATTCGCCTTCCCTATATGTAGAGTATCTGCGTAAGTCCTGTCTATATTAGAGGGAAAATAGGTTTTTAGGAATTTCATACCGTGTTTCACCAACACCCAACAACTTTTTTATCGCTTATATCATGTCCGGTTGAATAGTGATAATTAAAGCTTGTAGTAGGGCTTTAGCCCTATCTATAGTTCGGGCTAAAGCCCTACTACAAACAAAAACTTTTTTATCGCTTATTGTCTGGATATCATATTGAGCTATTAACCAAGGAGTTCAATCCTTGGTGATTCTAACGCCAAAAAAAGAGTTTCACAGAAATTACGTCTGTGAAACTCTTAAATCAATTCAGCTATTTACCTGGTTTAAATTTCTAGATTTACTATGAGTCAATGTCTAGAAAGTCTATCCAAGAAAATTAGATATTGAAGTCAGGGTTAACATAGTGACTCCAATCTTCATCGGTGATACCGGGGAAACCATTGACACTAACACTACCAATGTTTTCATAAACACCGCTGCTTGTTTCACCCGGTACAGAAACATCAAGTTTTCTCAACTTGAAGGCATCGTGATTGTGGTCGGTACGAGCAGCAATAACCAGGGTATCACCTTTTAACTCATCAGCATTAAAGTCAGCCCAGCGATCGTAGTTACCACCATTGTTATTTTCCTTAGCGAAGTCATTTAAGATATCGCTATTCAAATTTGTAATATCCCCATCGCGATTACCTATCCAGGCTGTGATATCGCTATCACCACTGACATAATCTAGGAATGCGCGATCTACAGTTACTTCTTTGTCGAACTCAAAGAGGATATAATCGTTGCTAACACCATTATCTACTAGGTGACCGGAACCACCTTCATTCTGGTTGGTAACTCCTAAACCACTGCCATAAGCTCCAAGGTAAGCCTTTTTCCAGTCTCCACCACTCTTATTACTGCTGAATGCGCTGACATCGACTGATACACCATCTTGACTAAAGGTACGGACGTTTCCGTAATGACCCGTTGTGTAACTATGACCTGTGAGGTGGAAGGTGATGTCTTCGGAACTTGTAGTAGTTGTTAAATCTTCAGCAATTCCTGTCTGCTGATAAGTCCATGTTTCACCAGGATCTAAGGTGTCATCTTGATTTAAGAGAGTTGTGATATCACCTTCTTTGTCGTCAGTTACCTTAATATCAGCTTTATCAAAAGGTACATTACCAGTGTTGGTTACTTCATAAGTCCAAGTCACTGTCTCACCAGCAGCAATTTCTACTGCTTCATCTGGAGTGTCAGCATCCTTTTTCGTAGCATCTGGACCCTTAGTGAACTTCTCAATATCAATACCAGGATTTTGAGGTTCAGGTTCGCCTTCAGGGTTAGTGTAACCACTTTGGTCTTCATCACTTACAGAACCAGCGGTTACAGTTCCAATATTGACGTAATTGCCGATGCTTGTTTCACCCGGTACAGAAATATCAAGCTTTTTCAGTTTGAAGGCATCATTACTGTCATTTGTTTTCGCCGCAATAACCAGAGTATCACCGGTTAACTCATCAGCATTAAAGTTAGCCCAGCGAGCGCGGTCACTACCACCACGGCCACCATTCTTATTTTCCTTGGTGAAGTCATTTAAGATATCGCTGTTCAAAAGTGAGATATCTCCATCGCGATCGCCTATCCATACTGAGATATCGCTATCTTGGCTGATAGAACTCAGGAATGCGCGGTCTACAGTTACTTCTTCATCGAATTCAAAGAGGATATAATCGTTGCTATGACCATTATCCACTCGGTGATGAGAACCACTTTCATTACGGTTAGTAACACCTAAACCACCGCCATAAGCTCCCAGATAAGCAGTCTTCCAATTTCCACCACTCTTATTACTGCTGAATGCACTGACATCAACTGATACACCATCTTGAGTAAACTTACGGACATTTCCGTTACTACCTATTGTGGAACTGTTACCTGTGAGGGTAAAGGTGATATCTTGGGAACTTGTAGTAACGGTTAAATCTTGGGCTTCTTCCGTGGCGGAAGTGTATGTCCAGGTTTCACCTGCACTGAGAATGCCATCTGAGCCAACATCAGTAGATGCAACTAGAGTGGGAATAAAGTCATCACCAGTATCATCCGGAGTTCCGTTGTCGTCACTGATGATAACTTCATTAGCTGTGAAGTCTACATTACCTGTATTTTCCACAGTGTAGGTAAAGGTGACATCCGCACCTGCTGCAATTTCGGGTAGATTATTGAGGTCAGTAACGTCAATTCCATTGACGAACTTCTCAATGTTGATACCAGGATTTTGAGGATCGGGTTCGGGGTTAACATAGTTAGCGGGGTCGGTATCACTTTCATCACCAACAGTCACTTTACCAATATTGGTGTAAAGTCCGGGTGCTGTTTCTGTGGTTATCTTGTCAAAATCAAGGCTAGATACAGAACCACTGCCTTTCAATTTAACCTCTAACTTAACGACATCATCATCATTGATGCCTAAAGTTTGGAAACTGTTGTCACCCGGTGCAGGAATATTGGTAGTTTTCACATTTCCATCTGCATCAGTAGTGAAAACTTTACCACCGCTTTCCTCAATATCCACAAAACTGAGGGAGTTGACATCAACTGGATTATTCTCATCAAATTCAAAGGTTATAGTACCGCCACCAGCTTTGTCATCAGGATCGGAACTGTCACCATCTTCAGAAATAATGAGGATGTTACCCTGAGCTGTGGTGTTGTTAGGGCCATCACCAGGAGTTGCCAGGTCATCATCTCCACCCGTCGGATTAGAACTATCGAAGATCATGGCTTCGTTAGAACCGCCAGTCGCTGAAATCGTTACACCAAGATTTGCATACTGATCGTCAATGACAGTGCCAGCATCGAAGCCTTCAAAATCAATCACATGATTTGTTGTGGTTGCAGTGCTAACCGATAAATCCTCGGCAGGTAGTGTTTTTGTGTAATGCCAAGTTTCATCAGGATCTAGTTCATTATTTTGGTTAGCATCGCCTTCGTTAAAGTCACCGTCTAAAACTGGATCGGGATTGAAGTCATCACTTGTATCGTCAGGAGTTCCGTTATCATCTGTGACAATTACTTCATCCTTTGGAAATGAGACGTTACCAGTATTTTTCACCTTATAGGTAAATTTAGCGTCTGCACCAGGAGCAATTTCAATTGCTTCCTCAGCGGTATTTGCGTCTTCACCATTGACGAACTTCTGAATTTCGATACCAGGATTTTGAGGTTCTGGTTGTTGATAACCAAAGTCTTGGTTGAGGTTATCTTCCCCTGTTCCCAGAGTTACATCAGACATACTGTCATTACCACCATCAGGGTCAACAGTATTTACTACATCGTCTGGTAAAGTATCCGTATCTACCATTACTGTGTAGTCACCACTGTTTAATCCATCGAATAAGTATTTACCATCAGAACCTGTGGTTTGGGTGGCGTCAAATGTTCCATCACTATCAATGTCTAGTTTGACTTCTACTCCTGCTATTCCTTCACCATCATCTGGAGTACCATTTCCATTTTCATCTAGGAATATTGTGTCACCGATACTACCTAAGTCTTGTTGATAACCAAAGTCTTGGTTGAGGTTATCTTCCCCTGTTCCCAGAGTTACA
>NZ_JBNHEP010000047.1:35286-47938 GCF_050015995.1 Dapis brunnea BLCC-M229
CACCATCATCTGGAGTACCATTTCCATTTTCATCTAGGAATATTGTGTCACCGATGCTGGCTTTCTTGAAGAAACCTGCATCAATTGTGGGGTCATATTCACCAGGTTCGAGAGTCACTACATCAGAAATAGGACCATCAGAATTTTTGGCATCATCACTGCCTTGATTTGCTGGACTAGCCATGTCAAAATCATCAGGAGTTTCAAACTGGACTTTGTAATCGCCAGCAATAACAGTAAATTCATAATGACCGTTATGATCGGTGGTAGTGGTGTCTACTATTTCACCATCTTCAATAACACCATCACCATCAACATCAGCCAGTAAATTTACTGTAGCTCCGGCAATTCCTTCTTCACCATTGTCTTGAATACCGTTTGCATTATTGTCTTCAAATACAAAGTCCCCTAGCTTGGAAAGCTCAACTTCAGAAATGACTATTTGAGCATCGGGATTGAGTACACCATCATCAATTTGATCTGGTGCCAAAATTACGGCCATTTTTTGCCCAAATTCAGGCACAAAAGCATCTGCCTCCGGGGTGTTAGCATCTGCTAGAATTGCATCAACGCGGTCCTGACTCCATAAATTCCCCTGACTATTTGTAAGAAATTGATTAGATTGCTCATCATCTAACAGCTCCCAGATTGCCCGCTGAATATCAGCAAATGTGACTTGACCCAAGTCTCCTAAATCTGTACCTGCCCAGTCCTGATTAATAATGTAGTTAACTTTGTTGAAATTTTCAGGGTGTTCGATGAATCCTGGGCCGATTAGTTCTGACGGCAGTTCTTCATAGGTGGAAAAGACCTTGGCACTATATGTCGGTCCGTCTGTATTTATGCCTAAGTCTGGCAAGTCAAAACTAGGGTCAATATCTCTATCAGTATCAATACACCATCCATCTCGCACGCCACCTAAGATCGGATCGTCAAGAATCTCGATGTTGAAGAAACTGTTTCCTTGATCGTAAATAGCTTTAAATTCTACTGCATCCGGTAATGCAGCACTTAATGATAAAATAGTTTCAGACATAGCTTAATAATTGTTCTATTGCAGTGAATATGTCAGAACTTACGCATGAGATACGAAAAAATAGGTTTGAGACTCCTTCCATATCAGTCGCAATTACGAAAATACCTTGTAACGCGTAAGTCCTATATGTTTTTCGGGAACTTTAGTAAAGAAGAAGTTTCCTTGCTGATGAAGCTGATTATCTTATACCAGTTTTCATTAATCTTAGGATACAGAGATTTTTTGCTTAAAAGCAGAAGTTAAAGTAATGAAAACAAGTATAAAGTAGGAATTTTTTTGACGAAAAACCTGGGATAGTTTTAGTAATAACTCTGATGTAATAAAGACCTTGCCAATATCTAAAATTCAGAACGTATGATTTTTTTTGGCAAAGTCTTTAACTGTAGAAAGTCGAAACAGTATATTACTTTGAAGCCTTGTAGGAATCTACCATCTTCTTCGCAGCCATAACACCGCCAACGGATAATAGACCCAGTATAGTAGTCGGCTCAGGTACTTTCTCAGGCTCAGGGTCAGGGGTGCAAAGGCTCGCAGCAGCAGCCGCTGGAGAACAAGTTGGTACTGCTGCAGCAGGTAGAGAGACAGAAGCAATAACAGCGATAGTAGCAGCAGCAACAGATAAAGTATTTTTTAACATAATTTGAGAGAACTCCATAAGATTTGTTTTGCTTGATGTCATCATCCTATTCTATTTTTCTAGGAGACTGCAAGAGGAAAATCTGTTTTTCCTCATATCTTTATCGAATCTTCACCAATTTTCTACTTCCTCTTTATTAAATCTTTATAAAAGTCTCTAGGATAACTCTTCTACCAAATCCGGTTTCATACACATATTGTCTTCAAGAAAAAGCAGAAGATACGAGGCAGGAAGGTTTTCCAGCTTGAAGCTATCAATTTTCAAAGGGGGTATCTAAACCGTATTTGGTGGTATTAAAGTATAATTATGTAGTAGATATCTCCATAAAATCAACTAGTCTCTCTAAAAATCTCTTGCTTGTTACCTTCTGGAGCTATTGCCTGTTGCCTACTCCTGCAAGAAATCTATCTCTTTCAGGACTTATATCATGTCCGGTAGCATCGGTATTGTAAGGTAAGGAAGAAGGAAGAAGGAAGAAGGAAGAAGGAAGAAGGAAGAAAGAAGAAGAAAAAAAGGTTTAAAAGCTGGAAAAAACTTAAATTTCCTGTAGATATTCACCCTAGCTTTTACACAAACGATACCAGCGGACATGATATTACGCATTTTAAGGAGACGTCAGGCTTTGAGATTGCTTCCTATCCTCGCAATGAGATTAATGGCCTAGGTTTTGCCTAATATCATGTTCGGTTGAATACTTATAGCAAAAAGCAGAAGGCATCCCCCCTAACCCCCGCGTGAAAGCTATCCCTGATAAGGAACTCCTGAAACCCTGTGGGAGGGTGGGGATAGGGGAAGAGGGGGAAGAGGGGGGAGAGGGGGAAGAGGGGGAAGTAAGAATCTTGTCTGCATTTCTCAAAAAAATATCTAATATCAAATCCGGTTAAACACTCATAGATTGGTTAAGTCAAAAGGAGTCAGGAGCCAGAATTCAGAATTCAGGAGGAGAGAGAATCACTTTGACGAGCGTAGTTATGACGATTGGAGAATTTTTTTATGTCCAATCAGACGGGTTTGATATAATTCAATACACTTTTGTCTTTTGTGAGAAAAAAGCCTTTCAAAGGACTTATACATAACTTCTCTCTTTTGTCAAGTTTTATGTTAAGAAAGATGTTTATAAAGCATAGCTTTGAAAGGGGGGAGGCAGAAGGAAAAATCTTGCTTTGTCTAGGTTTTAGGCTTTTGATGCGTCCTAACTTTTGCTTCGACTGCTATATCTTAATTCATAGTTTGATTCACCAACGCCAAAAATTAATATCTTTCATCATATTTATCAAGATCGAGTGCTTCTCTATATTGAATTGATCGAGCAAAACAGAGAAGCACCCAAAACTTACTTAAGTCAAGTTATGCTTCATCTAAAGCTACAATACCAGGTAACTCTTTACCTTCTAACAATTCCAAACTAGCACCACCACCAGTAGAAATATGACTCATTTTTTCACCTAAATTCAACTGCTCTACCGCAGCAACAGAGTCACCACCACCAATAATAGTAATAGAATCCTGCTTCTCCGCAAGAGTCCGGGCGATCGCCTCAGTACCCTTAGCAAATTTTTCCATTTCAAACACACCCATCGGACCGTTCCAAATTACAGTTTTGCAGTCAGCTAAAGCATCTTGGAAAACCTTTGCCGAGTCAGGACCAATATCCAAACCCATCCAACCATCAGGAATAGCTTCAACACTAACAGTTTGAGTATTCGCTTCTGGGTCAAACTTATCAGCTACAACCACATCAGTAGGTAATAACATCTCTACACCTTTCTCTTTTGCTTTAGCTTCTAGAGATTTTGCCAATTCCAACTTATCGTCTTCAACCAAAGATTTACCTACACTCAAACCACGAGCTTTGTAGAAAGTGAAAATCATACCGCCACCCAAGAGCAACTTATCGCACTTATCCAATAAAGCATCAATCACACCAATCTTACTAGAAACCTTAGAACCACCAATAATAGCAGCCAAAGGTTTTTGAGGATTGTCAATAGCTCCTTGGAGGAATTTTAGTTCCTTTTCAATTAAATAACCACCCACAGAAGGACTCAAATATTTAGTCACACCCTCAGTCGAAGCATGAGCACGGTGAGCAGTTCCAAAAGCATCATTCACATATACATCTGCCACAGAAGCAAGTTGCTTGGCAAACTCTGGGTCATTTCCTTCCTCTCCAGGGTAGAAGCGAACATTCTCCAGCAAAACTACATCACCATTTTGCATCGCTGCCACAGTAGAAGTTACTGCCTCACCAACACAGTCGTCACACTTTTTAACTTCCTTACCCAATACTTCAGAGAGTCTTTCTCCCACAAGAGTCAGACGCATATCCTCATTGACTTTTCCCTTCGGACGTCCAAAATGGCTAGTCAAGATAACTTTTGCACCTTTGCCAATTAAATCTTGAATTGTAGGAAGAGCTGCCCGAATCCTAGTATCATCTGTAATACTACCATTGTCAACAGGCACATTAAAGTCTGCCCGCATGAGTACCTTTTTACCAGATAAGTCAGATGCCGATAAATTTGCTACAGTTTTTTTTGTCACAGGATTAATCTCCTAAGTATTTGTTTTATCAATGTCCATTAATGGGGGTATGGCCCATTAATGGATAAATTAGATTACCCAATTCGTTCACGATAAACATATTATCGGAGTCCGTGCCCCAAATATACTTCTATGTTTAAAACAGTTCTATTTCCTGTAGACCGTAGCCGAGAAGCTCGCGAAGCTGCGGAAAAAGTGATTAACATTGTCAAGACATATCAAGCTCGCCTCGTAGTAATTTCAGTGCGAGAAGTAGTTTCAGAAGGCCAGGAAGCTTTCCACCCAGAAATGACTTCTGAGCAAACAGTTACCCAACTTTTAGAGGAAGCTAAGGCTCTATTTGCCGAGCAGGGTATTGAAGCTGAAACGATCCAAAGGGAAGGCCATCCGGCTTTTACTATTTGTGATGTGGCAGATGAGATTGAAGCTGATTTAATTGTGATTGGCTGCCGAGGTACTGGTTTGAGTGAGGAAGGAGCTACTGATAGTGTCAGTAACCGGATAATTAATTTGTCTCCTTGTCCAATTTTGGTAGTGCCTTAGATTAGGGTTTTGGGGTGTAGGGGAATTTGGGATTTGGCAAACATAGAAAAGGTCATGATTTAGGATTTTTTTAGAGATTAGCTTCCTGGTATCCGTTTTGTGAACAAAAACTAGCGGGTCTGCTAATAGCTAAAAATTTGACAAATTGTTTTTCTCTGTTCCATTCTTTACCTTTCTTCTTGCCACCCTAACCCCCCAAAAAAACAAAGAACAATCTCAACTTCCAGGCAAATATTCAGCGTAATATCACCCAGCCATAAGTAATGGCCAACACGATCGCAGTCAGGGGTAGACTAAAATGCAAGCCAAAAAGGACAGCTAACAATCAAAAGCGACGGATGCTTCTACATTAAAAATAGGAGAGGAAATTACAGTTATGGATCATTTTTTGTGTCTTTTTTCAGAAATTTTCTTCCCTGTTGCCTACTTCTGCAAAAAGTCTATTCTTTTTCGGAATAGGGCAATTCCCCTAAAATATCCAATCGATTAAACATAAGCGTAGCCATCCTTTTTGTGAATAGGTTGACAATATTTGTGGCTAATTCCTTGTACTAAACCATTCTTGGTTTTGATGTTGAAACTGCCTGTAGTGCGTACAGCAACTCTCCCTACATAGACACCTTGTTTCTTACCTTTAGTCACAATAGCTTTGACGATATCCCCTGTTTGATATCCTTTAATAAACTTGAACCTGGGGACATAACGAACTGGAAATCCATGCTTGTCTGTACGACACATCTGGCGTGAGCCATGTCCTGTGGCGGTGACAATTAAAGGTTTTTTCACTTCCTTGATAATTAGCAGATCGGGAGTAGAAGTACCTACACAAGCTGCATCTAACCAATGAGTCTTAGGCAGATTTTGACTACACCTATTAAATTTTGTTAACCCACCACTACCCACTTCTACAGGTAGTCCAGTTAACTTTAATTCGTTGTACAACTTCCACCGAGTTGCATTTACGGCTGCTGCATCAGCGAGTGGTTTCTTAGCTTGAGATAAAATCCGTTTGAGAACATTGGGCTTTCCAGATAAGAACTGTTCAATTTCTTGATTAGACTTAGCCTGATTGCAGCTTTGACAGGCAATAGCTAAATTAGAAACTCTATCAGAGCCACCTTTAGATAATGGCTGAATATGCTCTATTTCTAACTGGGTATCCGTCACACCACAATAAGCACATTGATGATGCCATTTTTCGAGTAGATATTCCCGAATTTCGTAACCAAAAAGTGTACCTTGCTGATACTCAACACCTGAAATTTCGGGGTTTTCTAATTTCTGGGTGTCGAACTTAACTAACTCTTGAGATATACCTGTAATTGGACAGAATCTAGTTAGCTTCTTAACCCATGTCAAGATATTTTGTACTCTTGACATTAAACTAGGGGGTAGCCACCCTTTCGACTTTTTTCTATTCAGGAATCTTGGCTGACCGAAAAAATGGGTCTCAAGCCTCGCCCTTCTAGGGCGACTTTATTATTGCGGGTTGATTTTTTTTCAATAAATATATTATAATTTTGCTAGTTTGAAGTTCAAGTCATGAAAGCTAGATTTAAGTACCGTATATATCCAACGCCGGGACAAAAATACCGATTAGCCAAGCTATTTGGCTGTGTTCGTGTTGTTTGGAATGATAGTCTAGCTTGTTGCCAACAGAAGTATAAATCGGGAGAAAATAAGCCCACTAATTCAGAACTACAAAAGCTTTTTATTACTCAAGCCAAAAAGACTGAAGATAGAGAGTGGTTATCGGAAGTTTCTAATATACCATTGCAGCAATCTTTAAATGATTTAAACCAAGCTTATCAAAACTTTTTTAAGTCAACCAAAGGTAAGAGAAAAGGTAAACCTGTTAAACCTCCTAAATTTAAAAGTAGAAAGTCAAAGCAAACTGCGAGGTTTACAAAGGGAGGATTTAAAGTTGGTCAATACAAAGTTTATTTAGCCAAAATTGGAAAGCTGAAAGTTGTATGGTCAAGAGAATTACCTACTGCTCCATCATCAGTAACAGTAATCAAAGATTCAGCCCATAGATACTTCTTAAGTTTTGTAGTAGAAATACAACCAGAAATCTTACCTAAAACTGATAATTCAGTAGGCATAGATTTAGGCATTAAAACCTTTGCTACATTTAGTGATGGTACAAAGGTTTATGCTCCTAAACCACTTAAGAAACGAATTAAGAAGTATATAAAGTTAAGTAAGTCATTATCTCATAAAACTAAAGGATCTAAAAGGTATGAAAAAGCCAGGGTTAGAGTGGCTAAGTTCCATGCCAAATTGAAAGATACAAGGACAGATTTTCTACATAAATTATCTACTGAAATAATTCGTGAAAACCAAACAGTTGTTTTAGAAGATTTAAACGTTTCTGGAATGGTTAAAAACCGTAAACTATCCAGAGCAATTTCTGATTTAGGTTGGAGACAATTCCGGACATTCTTAGAAGGAAAAGCAGAAAAATATGGTCGTGATTTTAGAGTAATTAGTCGTTGGGAGCCAACGTCTCAAATTTGCTCAAATTGTGGCTTTAAAGGTGGGAAGCTAGACCTGAAGGTGCGAGAATGGGAGTGCCTAAACTGTGGTGCAAAACATGATAGAGACGAGAATGCAGCAATAAATATATTAGTCGCGGGCGGGCAGTCCGAGACAAAAAACGGACGTGGAGGCAAGCGTAAGACTACTGCAAAAGTAGCAGCAGCCTGTGAGACGTCAACCCGCCGAGGAGCTTCGGTTCGGTAGGAATCTCCGCGCCTTTAGGCCGGAGAGGATGTCAAGATAACGAGTTTGGCGATTTCTGCGGGAACGTCTTATAGTTCTGCGTTTGGTTAAACTATCTCGTATTTGAAACCCTCTGTGAGTGAGTTCAGCTCCCCAGATTACTCTGTTACTTTGAACAATTGCTAAACCAGTTATTTTTGCTCCTGGGTCTATTTTTAGTTGATAGTTGTGAGTGACTGCTTCAGTTACCTCCTCAGTCAAAATGATTGTGAAAGGGTATCGACGTAGGACTTTAGCCCGGCCAGTTGAGAGTAAAATTCTAGCTCTGGCAGGCTTACAGGGGTCTAAAGGTTGTCGGTTTTTGTTAAGTACAAATACACGCATAATTGGTGTGTTCTCCTATTGCTAGGGTAAAGTTCGCTTCGACAATGTTTTAATCGCTTGGATGGTTAGCCACACTTTCTTAACCCTCTATAAATGTTTAATGACTAACGGTAGAGCTACGGACTAGCGACGCATCCAGAGGTACCATGACGATCAAAACGTAGGAAAGTTAATTCCTGAGTCTGGTCAACTAGAGCTTAAAAAAGCCCACGCTATATTCCTTGAGAATTAGCGCTGGGTTGTTGACAGCTAGAGCTTTGTTTTTGCTTCACTATTTGTAAACCTTCCTTAAGTGCAGTCAGGCGATCGCCCATCCAGTAATTTTCTGCAATTAAGCCAGCAATTCCCAGATTTTCTAACCGACGTTTGACCTTTCCAGTTGCTCCAACCATAATTATATCTCGTCCAGCATCTATCGCCTCTTGAATGGCATTTTCAATCGCCAAAGAAGAAGTTACCCCCAGAATTGGGACTTCACTCAAATCTACAATCAATACATCATAATTACTAATGGCACTATGTTCTCTGGAAATCGCTTTGGCTACTCCAAAAATCATTGGCCCGCTCAAATGAAACAGCAAAACTCGGCCATTTGCCAATTCCAAAATTTGCTTTTCTTCGTCAGTCATTACGATTTTATCGTCCGCGTCAGTAATAGCTTTTACAGACTGAGATTGCATTTCTTCAAGACGTTCAATGGTTAAAATATTCGCGATAAAAACTCCCACCGCAACCGCCACCATTAAATCCACAAATACCGTGAGGAGCACCACACTATAAACAATTCCGGCAGCCTTCCAAGAAATTTTGTGAACCCGTTTGAGGAAACCCCAATCAATAATATCAATTCCCACCTTTAAGACAATTCCTGCTAATACAGCTAGAGGAATTCCGGAAGTTAAAGGTGCTGCCCATAACACGACAATTAACAGTGCTAAAGCGCGACTAATGCCAGCTAAAGCGGTGCGTCCCCCCGCTTGGATACTAACTACAGTTGCTGTTGTGGCTCCAGAACCAGCAATTCCACCACATAAACCTGTAATTAAATTAGCCACCCCTTGACTGATTAATTCCTTATTCGATTTATGTTCAGTTCTGGTCAAACTATCTGACACCAAACAAGTTAATAGACAATCAATAGAACCCACCATACCCAAAACCATGGCATTCACAAACATTAACCGTAAATTTTCAGCGGTAAATGTAGGCATTTGCAGTTGTGGCAAACCGGGGGTAATTTCTCCAATTGTAGCAATCGTCCGAATTTCAATGTTTCCAAAGAAAATTAAAGAAATTGCCGTACCAATTACTAAAGCTATTAGTTGGGGAGGGACTAACTTTTTTAATTTGGCGGGACAAAAGAACAAAATTCCTAGAGTAATTAATCCTAACAAAGTTTCCAATGGATTAATATTGGCAATCAAATTAGGGAAAGCCTTTATCACGCCAATTACTCCACCAGAGGGGGTTTCTTGACCGATAAACGGCGCAATTTGCAAAAAAATCAAAATCACGCCAATTCCTGTCATAAAACCAGAAATGACGTTATATGGAAGCATCGTAATATACTTCCCCAATCGCAGGAGTCCAAATAGGATTTGAAAGATACCCGCCATCATCACGACGGTAAAGGCCATTGCTAGACCACTTTCGGGATTTACGGCCATTAATTCGGCGATAACAGCGGTGACAATGACCGTCATTGGTCCAGTGGGTTCAGATATCAGACTAGGAGTGCCACCAAATAAAGCGGCAAAAAATCCGACTAAAATTGCTCCCCACAACCCCGCAGCAGCACCTGCTCCAGAAGCAATTCCGAAAGCTAGTGCCATGGGTAAGGCCACGACTGCAGCAGTCAAGCCACCAAAAATATCTCCTTTTAGATTTCGGAAATGAATCGTATTGGTAATTTGCATCAAAGATTTCCCTAAATTACAAGTAAGATGCTACATCTGAAATAATGCAAATTTGACATCCTCCCGACGCTGCTCTACGAGACAGCGCGGGATTCCCTAACATTACTGCTAGGGTCTTTCTGTTGCCTCTTGCAGAGGAGCTGCGCTAACATAGCACCCGCCTTCCGGGATTTACTCCCTTCAGGTCTTACGGTCGCTCCTAAAGACTTGCCAGCGCGGTCTTGGGGGTCTCCCCCATGAGCGACTGGCGCTGACACTGCGAGTCCCGCAGCCTTCTTGGTGGGCGTTCCCTTGCGTCTATCGCCGACGCGGGTTCCCATCCGCAAAATGTTGATTGAAGCATTGATATCCCGGTCATGGTGAATACCGCATTCTGGACAATCCCACTCTCTGATACTTAGAGGCAATCTTTCCACTACATGACCACAATTAGAACAACGCTTAGAACTAGGAAAGTATCGGTCAACCTTGATTAATTCCCGTCCATACCATTTAGCTTTATAATCTAATTGCCTGACTATTTCTCCCCAATTAGCATCACTTATTGCCCTAGCTAATTTGTGATTTTTAACCATGTTTTTTACTGCTAAATCCTCAACCACAATAGTTTGATTTTCTCTAAAAAGTCACATAATAACCATCAGCTTTACGACTAATCGTCACCGTTTTAATTATAAACCCTTCTGGTATTGGACGATGCTGAATTAACTTTACCTTTCCTATTTTAGGCAAATTAATTTGATTGTCTTCAATGCAGTCAAGTTTTATTTGAGGATAAGTAAAACTGCGATAACGTCCTTTTCCCTTAAACCTTGGTTCCCCTAATTTATGTCCATTTTTGTCTGCTTTAAACCATCTATCAAAGGCAACTTTTACCCGTTTTATGCAATCTTGTAACACCTGAGAATGAATTAGCTTGTAGTCAGGAAACTTGTCTTTGGTATTGACAAAATCTCGTTTTTGAGAGTAATAGTTTGGATTATCTCTTAGTTGAGGAATTGGCATCACCAAGGGGCAAGCATTAACCGGACAGCGATTTTCTTCCCACCACGAGAACCGCTCGCCTAACCTATAGTTGTACTGCCGACGCAACAATTCGAACCACAATAGAATTGTGGCTATTTGATATTAGTTGGGCCTTAATTTATATTGGTAGGCAGTGCGCATGGTGGAAAATTTCCGTGGTTATAGCAAGATAATAATACAAGTTTTTCAACCAGGGAAAAAGTTTCTGCTGGGATATTGGCAAATTGAATCGGCATTGAACCCATTCAATTTGCTGCCGATTCATCTCACACCAAATCTGCATATTATGGCGTGAGGCTTCTCGGCGATTCAGCTAAATTTATTTGACCAAAAAATAAGGTCAATAGTCTCCCCTTTCAAGGGGATGAAAAAAAATCGGTGGTGGTGCATAGTAATGGTAAAGGAAGCAACGGGAGTGTGGGGAGATGGGGAGATAGGGAGATGGGGAGATGGGGAGAAATTAAAAAATATATATCCTCACCATTACCATGCAGGACTACCAAAAAATCAAGTTCAATATTTCAAACCTCTGACTTTAGGCAGAGAGAGGTACTGATAACCGATAACCGATAACCGATAACTGATAACTGAAATGACTATACAATGGTATCCGGGCCATATTGCGAAGGCCGAACGAAATCTTAAGGAACAACTGAAACGGGTTGATGTGGTTCTGGAAGTTAGAGATGCTCGTATCCCGCTGACTACTAATCATCCCCAGGTGTCTGAGTGGGTGGGTAATAAGGGGCGAGTATTGGTATTGAATCGCATGGATATGATTTCCTCAGATGTGATGAAGATGTGGCAGGAATGGTTTGAAGCTCAGGGACAAGTGCCTTATTTTACTAATGCTAAGTTGGGTGATGGGGTGAAGGGTGTGGCCAAGGCAGCACGGGAAGCTGGTCGTGCTGTTAATCAAAGAAGGCGCGATCGCGGGATGTTACCTCGGCCTGTGCGTGCTGTTGTAATTGGTTTTCCTAATGTTGGTAAATCTGCTCTAATTAATAGACTGTTGAAGAGGAAGGTTGTTGAGAGTGCGAGGCGTGCTGGTGTGACTAAGCAATTAAGATGGGTACGCATTTCTGATGAGATTGAATTGTTAGATGCTCCTGGTGTAATTCCTAGTAGGATTAAAAATCCAGAAGATGCGATTAAGTTGGCTATTTGTGAGGATATTGGGGATGCTGCTTATGATAATCAATTAATAGCTGCAAATTTGATTGATTTATTAATGTTTCTAGAGGCTGATAGTAATGGTTTTGTTTCTGCCTCTTGTTTGGAATCTCGTTATGGATTAAAAGTTAATAATTATACAGGTGAAAGTTATTTACACGAGGTAGCAGATCGGATTCATCAAGGAGATATTGAGCGTACTTCTAGACGAATTTTGGATGATTTTCGCAAGGGTTTATTAGGACAAATACCTTTGGAATTACCACTAATTTAATTCAATAAGTAGTTAGTATTTAGGGTTTGCTGAAGTAGATTTGATTAATTAAGATTGTTCTGAGGCTTAATTCCTGAATAGGGCGATCGCCTCAGAACAAAAGAATTTAGTTGAATAAAAAGTCATGCGTATGGGCGAACAACTCCAGATAGTTTTTATGATATCAGAATTTTTGTGAGGATGCAACCAAAAATCATTTGACGCGCCGATTTTTTTCAGGAGCTTCAGAGAATGAACATGTTTCTGGTTTTCTACTGAGGAGCGATGGATGAAAAGATTTAATTAGAAAAAAACAACCATATAGTTTGTAGGAGCTTCACAAGATGAAAATATTTCTGGCATTGTTCTGAGGCTTAATTCCTGAATAGGGCGATCGCCTCAGAACAAAAGAATTT
>NZ_JBNHEP010000047.1:48038-67230 GCF_050015995.1 Dapis brunnea BLCC-M229
AGTTGAATAAAAAGTCATGCGTATGGGCGAGCGACTCCAGATAGTTTTTATGATATCAGAATTTTTGTAAGGATGCAACCAAAAATCTTTTGACGCGCCGATTTTTTTTCAGGAGCTTCAGAGAATGAGAATGTTTGTGCTTTTCTACTGAGGAACGATGGATGAAAAGATTTGATAACGGGAAAAGTCTGATTCTAATCTGAAAAGTAAGGGAGTAGGGGAATATTTTTCAATCTTTTCGGTGTATTGCCTCTATTCAACTGCCGACTATAACTCAAAAATTTAATCGCGGACAAGGATACTAAATGAGTTCTATAAACCTCTTGCAAAATTTTTAATTAAACCAACTCAAGATATAGAATCAACAATTTGATCCCCCCTATTCCCTCAATACCTATTTCCTATTCCCTGACTTTTGCAAGAAGTCTTATAAGTCGGATTTAGTATTACTGCATAAAAGCTGCAAAAGGACAGCGACTTACTGGTGAATTAGAGACTTTTGGATTTTTTTTCAACGGCAAAAAGTTTTTGATAAAACCCATAAATTTCTGTTGTAAGGGATTAGAAGTTTTTGTTTCTCCAGATGATTTTTGTTGCTTTTCAGTAATAGCTTTACCACCGGATGTTAGGCTATCTAAAAATTTTGTATTGTCATAATAGTGTTCTAATGAAAGAATCTTTAAATCATCACTAACTTTGACAATACTTATGCCAATAACTTCAATTGTCTCTCCTGTAGAGAGATAATCCTTATAATTTCCTCGAAAATGTCCCCAATGTCTCCATTTAACAACAATTGTTGGTGGTGGAGAATAAACCTCTACGACTTCCCATAAAAAACCTTCGGGAAATGCAGTATGAAAGAGATTTGTGGAGGTTTCAAAAGTTTCTTCTGAGGCTTGATAATGTTGAGTATTACCAATCAACAATTTGTAAGTACCTGAGTCGATTAAATCTTGTAATTGATAATTAGTTCCACCGTTTGTACTCATGCGGAATTTATCTTGAACTACAGTTAACCAATCTTGAGGATTTGTTTTGAAATTTGCCTCAATATCGAATGTTCGTACTAAGTTTTGTACAATCGATTCAAGAGAGTTTTCTGGGTGGTTGTACTTACTTTCTCTGACTAGATTTTTAGCAGAAGTAGTGTAATTTGGTGCTGCCCCATTACGCCATTCTACGTTCTGACTGGATTTTAAGACTTTCTCTCTATCTTGAACCCATAATGGTAGATTATCAGTGTTAATTTGAGTCATTATTTACCTCGTGTAAACTATTAGTTAATAGGGGTTGGTGAATGATTGTATGATTTTTAGTAGTCAGTAGTCAGTAGTTAAAAAAGTTTTTTTCTGACTATTAATCTGATACAAAAATAGATTGGAAAAATAACCATTAACTGGAAAATATTTTTAGTAGGGGTGAAAAGGGAATCACCCGTACAGTAGTCAGTAGTTAAAATTGTTTTTTCCTGACTATTAATCTGATTCTGATACAAATTTCATACCTGATTTTACGAATACCAGTTAATACAGAAATAGATTGGCAAAATAATCATTAACTGGAAAATATTTTTAGTAGGGGCGAAAAGGGAATCACCCGTTTTATCTAATGGAGAGGAAACAGATTTAGGGAAAAATATTACTCTCATAATTAATAAGTTAGTTGAATATCTTAAAAATCGACGTTGTTTATTAATTCTTGATAATGTTGATACTATTTTTTCAGAGGGTAATTATGCTGGTAATTATCTGGAAGGATATGAGGGTTATGGTGAATTTTTTCAAAAAGTAGGGGAAACAAATCATCAATGTTGTTTGCTAATTACTTCTAGAGAAAAGCCAAAGGAAATTGCTGCTATTGAAGGTAAAGAATTACCTGTTCGTTCATTACAAATTAGTGGTTTGGGTATTTCAGAAATTAAGGAAATTTTTAAAGCTAAAGGAATTGTTGATGCTAGAGATTCAGATTTACAAGAGTTGATTAATAATTATGGTGGTAATCCTTTATATCTTGAAGTTATCGCAACTACTATATTGGATTTATTCGATGGTAATGTTGATGATTTTCTGGCTGAAAGTACAACAGTATTTGGCGATATTTGTAATCTTATTAACCAACAATTTCAGCATTTATCACAATTAGAAAAATCTCTATTATATTGGTTAGCTATCAATAGAGACCCTGTAGCGATCACTAAGTTAAAAAATGATTTATTGTCACCGAAGTTTGAAAATAGGAATGAATCTTCTCTGGAATTAACACAAATTAATCAATTTAATTTACTAGAAATACTAGATTCATTACATCGTCGTTCTCTAATTGAAAAAACTAGAAATGATATTAACGATAGCTCGACATTTTCACTACAACCAGTAGTTATGGAATATGTAACTATAAATTTAATCGACAAAATATCTAGGGAAATTATCTGTGGAGAAATTTCACTACTTCAAAGTCATGTTTTGCTCAAAGCTACGGCAGCGGATTATATTCAAGAAATACAAAAACGTCTAATTATTACGCCAATTATCGAACGTTTAGAAACGACTTTAGGTAATAAGGAGGAAATTGAGAGTTATTTGATGAAAATACTCGATCGCTTCCGCAAAAAATCTCCATCTTTTACTGGATATGTTGGGGGAAATATTATCAATATACTATCTAACTTATCTGTAAAAATTAGTGACAAAGATTTCTCCGAGCTAACTATTTGCCAAGGAAATTTACAAGGGATAACTTTAAACAATGTCAATTTTACGAATAGTAATTTTGCCAAAACAACTTTTACTGACACCTTTGGTATTATTTTTAGTCTCGCTTTTAGTCCGAGTGGAGAATTTTTAGTTACGGGAAGTATTGATGGTGAGGTTTGTTTGTGGCAATGGCGAGAAAATCGACAACTTTTTAAACATCAAGAACATACAACTATCCTTGATTCTATTACTTTTAGTCCTGATAATCAAAAAATAGCTAGTTCTAGCAGAAATAGAAATATAAAAATCTGGGATATTGCTACAGGAAAATGTATTTCTACTTTAAATTTACCCGATAATCAGACAGTAAAAAAAATTGTCTTTAATTTAGATGGAAGTCAGTTATTTGGTTACTCAGAAAAACAAATAATATTTTGGAATTTAGAAACTGGTAATTCAGATATATTGATTGAGTCAGAGAGTCGTATTTCTGCCTTAAGTCTTTCCCCTAAAACAGGTCTTTTAACTTTTGGTTGTGAAAATGGTGTAGTTTATTTGTGGGATATAAATACAAAAACAGTTATTAATAGTTTTGACACAAATAGTGGCGTAATTTTATCAGTCAAAATTATCGATAATAATCAGATTTTAGCTTCTAGTTTAGAAAATAAAACTGTAAAAATTTGGGATATACATAATTGTCAATGTTTAAATACATTCAAATCTCAGAGCTATCATATTTCCTTGATTGATATTAGTATTAATGGTAAAAATTTGGCTACTGGTAGTGGAGAAAAAATTGTTAAAGTCTGGAATATTCAGACAGGTTTATATTTACAAAATTCAGAAGGGCATCTTTCAGAAATTAACGCCATAACTTTTAGTAATAAAAATATATTAGCCACAGCAAGCGTCGATAGAACAATAAAAATCTGGGATATAGCTACAGGTAAATGTCTGAAAACTTTACAAGGTCGTGCAGATTTTGTTCATTCAGTTGTATTTAGTAAAAATAGTCAAATAATTCTTAGTGGCAGTCAACATACAATTAAATTTTGGGATATAAATACTAATCAATGTCTATCTACTTTTTTTGAACATAAAGATTGGCTTTCTTCATTAATTATCAGTCCCCTGTTCCCTGTTCCTTGTTCTCTGTTTCCTATCTCCTTTTTATATTTCTTTTGCAAACAATCTCTTAGAGAATGAAAATAAAACAATTAAGATGTATCTACTAGACAGTGCGAAGTTCTTTGAATAACTATTGCTAGCTAAGGCTTTCAGCAACTCAAGCTTAGAAACTATCCATTCATACCTGTAGGTGCTGTAAGCCCTTTCCAGTAAGACTTTCAGTCAGATAAGCAAATCGTTTTTTAGAAGAACTTTGTACTCTCCAGTGTATCTAGAAAGTGCGAATAATCAAATTTCATCTTTAGTTTTACAACCTAAAAAACATTTATAACAATATCCTGACATTATTTTTGATAGAGAAGAAGTTGTGGAGATGGTAAGACTAGATGATATTTTAGACGAGAAAGAAAACTATAATTTATTGACTATTGATGTGCAGGGATATGAACTATAAGTTTTGAAAGGTAGTCGAGAAACTCTCAAAAATATTAATTATATTTTGACCGAAGTTAACCGAGATGAATTATATAAAAATTCTGCCAGAGTTGAGGAGTTAGATGAATTTCTAGGAGAGTTTAATTTTCAAAGATCTGAAATAAGTTGGGAAGGAGAAACTTGGAGAGATGCTTTTTATCTTAAAAGGTAGTTTTTTATTTTATTTAGTAATAAAAGGTGATGGATGCAAGGCTAAAATTTTCCTGCTGTTAATTTTTTCTGGTACTTTACAAGATGAGATTTTTTTCTAAATTTTAGCGATCGCTTCTATACTTCTTCAAAGGATACCAGGGTCAAACCTTCGTGCCGCTAATTTTTTCTGGTGCTTCACAGGATGAGATTTTTTTCTAAATTTTAGCGATCGCTTCCTGATTTTTGTGAGGAATGCAAGAGTCAAACCTTCCTGCCGTCAATTTTTCCTGGTGCTTCACAAAATGAATATTTGTAGAGGAAATTGAATCTAAACTACTATTTTTCCAAGATACACCTGTTCATATAAACCGAGATTCTCATATAAAGCGAGATTCTATCCTATAGAACCCATTTGCTATCTTGACCTTGATTTATAATTTTGAGGCATAAAGTCGTTTATAGAAATTAGGCAATAGGAGAGTGGAAAAATATTCCAATACTCAAAGATGATAAATATCCGCAGAATATCCACATCTTCTCAATCTATTTTTGGTATATTCTAAAAATTTTAGAGGCACTCTGTCAGTGGATTGAAGCAATAATTGAAAAATACTTTAATACACCCAATCTGCCAATCTCTCAATCTCCCAATCTCCCCCTCTATCTTGATAAGATTGCCAATAAGATGAGAACATCGCCTCCGGAACGACTGTAAGTTGTGATGGAGAAAAAATTAACACAGAAGGATAAATTATGAGCGATTCAATTATCAAATTAGTCAATGACCTACCCACTGGTGGGATTACAGTTTCAGCATTACGCGCTTTAGATTTCGTAGTTCCCAGAGAATGGAATAATTTAGTAGGTTTTGAAAATACAGTTCGTGAAATTACTGGGGAAGAAAAATCCAAAACAATTCAAAAAATTAGCGAACGTGCTTTGTGGATATATAACGATGAATCTCAAGGTTATCAAGACGCTATCTGGACTTACCAAAGTCTAGATAAAGCTGATGCTGCTATGGGTGCCGCAGCAATGGCAAATAAAATTGGTGAAAAAATTTCTTTCCTGAGTTTCTTGAATAAGTTAACCCCATCAGCAGATAAAACTCAAGCAATAGATTTATCCATCAAAATAGTGGCGGAGTTGGTTGCTTTCTGCAAATTGAATGGAATGCCAACAATGGATAGTTTAGGAGATTTTTCCGCAGCTTTGGCAGAAGAATATAGTGGTCCTTCTTTGATGCGAATGGTTGCCTTGGTCTGTTTCGATGGGTTGATTCCTCTAGGACCTGATTTTGTGAATCGCGTAGGAGATATTATTGGGGGTATGAGTTCTGCTGGTCTGCAACAAAATCCTTTATTTCAGAGGGTAAATAATTTGATTCCTGGTGATGGTACTCAGGGTAAACTTGATTTTATTGGTAATAGTTTTGATGCGGTTAGGGGTTGGATGAGTAATTTAGTTTCATCGCGAGGATTAGACCCTCAAATGATTATTAATAGCTTGCAAAATTTTGTAGATATTGCTGATGATAAGTTGGATTATTTGGCAGCATTTATTGATTTGACGACTAATTATTTTGAGCATACTGGTACTCAAACTGTAGCTCGTCGTTTGATTCTGCAAGCTGCTGAGGAAGTTTAAAAAAAGTCATTAATCAAAGTAGGTTGGGTTGAGGAAACGAAACCCAACATTACATTATTATTGTTTTTGTTGGGTTGCGCGATCGCTTAACCTAACCTACTGGACTGACACAGCTAAAACTCTGCAAAGCGCTTTTTCCGTATAATTCTTGTTATGCCATGGTTTGAGCATTTTTTTCTAATGCAACATTTAAGGTGTGTCAGTCCACTACGATGTATTTTAGTTGAATAAAAAGTCATTTGTAGGTAAGAACAACCACTATTAATTACATACTACTATGATTTTTTTCCGATGCAAGGGGAAATTCCTTTCGTCGCCGACTTTTAGGGAAATATGGCTTTTTTGGCCTAATTTATTTGAGTATATATGAGCGTACCTTTTCCATTATATTTATAGTACCATGTCAAGTTTTCTTGTCAACCCTCTTTTTCTGTTATTAGTTTTTACCGAATAATCAAGGTTTAAATCCTCTCCTTTAAAGGAGAAACAAGCGGTCGTTTGCGGAGCATGACCTGGTAGATGGGATGGCGCACTTCGGAGCGGCTCTGCAAGAGCGGGAGACCTCGCCATATCCAATCGACCAAGAGAAGAAAAAATTTTCATGATTAGTCAATCCTATCCGTTTTCAAGGAGAGGTAATTGTTAATTATTAATTATTAATTATTAATTGTTGAAGAGGCATGACAGTGGGAGGTTCTTGCTCTTGTCCTTGGTATTTTTTCTGTTATCAGTTTTTGAATCTCTGAAATAATTGAGATTGCTTCCCTCCACTCCGTTCCGGTCACAATGACATTATTACTTATTCCGAATTCCTCGTATACTGCCTAGCAGGGAAATATGGTTTTTTTGGTCTAATTTATTTGAGTATATATGAGCGCACTTTTTCCATTATATTTATAATACCATGTCAAGTTTTTTTGTCAAGCCCCTTTTTTTCAGTATTCAGTATTCAGCTAGTAGTAGGACTTTGAGTAATAAAATAAATATTTAATGGGCTAAAGCCCTACTACAAACAAAATAAATTTCAACAATTAGTAAAGCTTTTATCTAGAACTAAAAGCAATAGTTGATAGCTGAGTGCTGAATGCTTACCTTCTTTTTTATTCAATTGTTACTACTTACTATAAAGTAGAGAGAATAGGATATTTTTTTTATTAGGGGATAACAAAGTTGCTTTCACAAAATCCGATTGTTACATTTACGATTCTTTTATTAGTAATTCTCACTCTTCCACCTCTGTTTGAACGTCTCAGACTTCCTGGATTAGTGGGCTTATTAGTAGCAGGAATTATTTTAGGTGGAGATGGATTAAATTTACTCGACCCAGAAACAGAAACGATGAAATTATTATCAGATATTGGAAAGGTTTATCTGATGTTTGTCGCGGGATTAGAAATTGATTTAATAGAATTTAAAAAAAATCAAGACCGCTCTCTTGGTTTTGGCATTGCTACATTTTTATTCCCACTTATTACTGGTACATTAATTGCCAAAATATTTGGTTTGGGTTGGAATGGTGCGATTTTAACTGGTTCTTTACTTGCTTCTCATACTCTCTTGGGTTATCCCATTGTTCAGCAGTTGGGTGTAGTGGGAAATCAAGCGATTACTGTTACTATTGGGGCGACTATTTTTACTGATATTGCTGCTTTATTAGTCTTAGCAATTTGTGTGTCGATTAATGCTGGTAATTTTTCGGTAATTAGTTTGGCAATTCAATTGGGAAGTTTGGCTATTTATGCGGGGATAATTCTTTGGGGTTTTCAATGGGTGGGTAAACAATTTTTCCGGCGCACGACTAATCAAGAAAGTAATCAATTCTTATTTGTTTTGTTGGTTGTATTTATTGCTGCTTTGGGTGCAACATTGATTAATGTCGATCAAATTGTTGGTGCTTTTCTGGCAGGTTTAGCGATTAATGATGTAGTGGGGAAAAGTCCGGTTAAGGAAAAAATAGAGTTTGTTGGGAGTGTTTTATTTATTCCCTGTTTTTTTGTTGATATGGGATTATTGCTGGATATGTCGGCTTTTGTCAATACTTTTTTAACTAGCTTTGAATTAACTTTATCTATTATTTTTGGTTTGCTTGGGAGTAAATTTTTGGCTGCGTTTTTGGCAAAAAAGATTTATAAATATAATTGGCATGAAACGATGAGTATGTGGTCTCTATCAATGCCACAGGTGGCTGCTACTTTGGCTGCTGCATTGGTGGGTTTGCAAGTAGGAATTTTGCCAGAGGTAATATTTAATAGTGTAATTTTTTTGATGTTGGTGACTTCTATTTTAGGTCCGATTCTTACTGCTAGGTTTGCGAGTAAAATTTCTTTACCAGAGGTGGATTTTACATCGGATAATTCTTTGATTTGGTGGGAAACTCATCAGCAAATTATAGATGGTTTTACAGAGACGGTTGATGGAGTTATTAACCATAAATTTGTGGTATTAGTGCCAGTATATTTTTCTTCAGAACAAACAAAATATTTAATTGAAATGGCAGCAATGTTGGCAAAGCATGAGGGAGGTTTAATGATTCCTTTATCTATAGTTAAAGGTTACGTCAATATGGATTCTCCTCAGTTAAACTTGGCTTTACAACAAAGCAGTCAAAGGTTAACTCCTGCTTTAGAAATTAGTCAAAATTTAGAAATTGAAGCTACTCCAGAAATCCGAATTTATGATGATTTTGCTAAAGGTGTTAGTCGCACAGCACGGGAAAAAAATTCTAGTTTGATTGTTATGGGTTGGCACAATACTACTGGTATTAAAGCTCGTTTATTTGGGAATATAATAGACCGGGTATTTTGGTCTGCTCATTGTCCGGTAGCTGTGGTACGTTTGTTGGAAAAGCCGATTAATATTCATCGGATTTTAGTACCTGTTAAAAACATTACCCCCCAAGCATTACGAACTGTACGTTTTGCGCAACTTTTTGCTGATACTAATCAAGCTTCCGTAACTATACTTCATGTATGCGATCGCCAGACTTCTAAAGAACAAATTACTAAGTTTCATTCCCAACTTTCTCTGCTTATTTCTCAAGGAAAAACTCAGGTAAAGTCTAGAATTAAAATTATTCGTTATGATGATGTTGCTCCTGTAATTAGTAAAGCAGCAAAATCATATCAATTAGTAGTATTACGCTCCATGCGACGACGTACCGCAGCAGGATTATCTGTTAGTGATGTTACTACTAAAGTTCTGGCAGAAATTACTTGTTCAGTAGTTATATTTGGAGAGCCTTATTCTTGATTTGAAGGAACAGTGAATAGGAAACAGTAATAAAGTTTGATAGAGTTGTTGTTAATTTTTATATCATGTCTGGTTGAATATTTAATAAATAGACATCTCCAGAAAAGAGGGAACACTTAACTGGGAACAGGGGGGAGTAATTGATAATTTATGGATAAGAATTGATTTTATTTTTCATTTTTGGAGATGTCTAATGCAAACATTGATTGGCGATCGCAGGATTTGGTGTCAACCATAATGCTATGGAATAGTATTTTGTCTTTAGTTACATTTTATGCTTTTGTAAGTGAAGCGAAACGAAATCAGGACTTACGCATGAGGTACGAAAAACTAGGATTTGAGATTGCTTCCCTGTCGGTAACAATGACGAAAATACCTTGTACTACCTAAGTCCTATAAATAGGGCTGGCTGAATAAAAGTGTAATAAATGCCAGCTCAGGCTTACAGGGTTTTGGCAAAATTGAAAAAGTGCCTGGTTTTTGGCTCAAGTAGTCTCAAAATGCAAAGATTTTTCCCCTGACAAGGCCGAAAATTTGTATGAGTATTTTTGACTTAATTAATTAAAATAAATTCTTAATAAAAAGATGAGTCTTAAATTTATATTATCTAAAAATTTTTATCGTCTAATACAAAGTCCAGTTATTTTATACTGTTTAGCCTATCCACCAATCTATTAGACAAAGACTTCGGCTTTTATAAATACCCTGTTACTAAAACGGATTTGGTCTGAATTGTAATGATTTGACGATTTGAATTTATAGATAAAAACAGTATTTTTAATATTTTCTTAAAATTTTAGGGTTGACTTTTATTGAAAACCTTGCTAAATTACGATAAATTAATAAATGCAATAAATTCCTAATAAGTAAAAGCTCGATGTTCAGAGAAACTCAACTGATGCTAAAATCTTTTTCTCATTTACTTTTTGGCAGTTTGACCATCCTAGGAACAATAGGAAGCGCTAACTTAGCTCAAGGAGCGCAGTTGTTAATGATTCCCGACTCCCTAAACGATAGTATTCTTTTGTTTGATTCCTATGATGGAGCTTTAGTCGATGACAACTTTATTGATGGAGCAGGAATTTTTCAAACTCCCCTTAACGCTATCCAAGTTAATAATGAAATCTGGGTAAGCGATCAACTTGCTGACTCTATCTTTCGTTTCAATTTGACAGGTAAACTATTAAGTACGATTAGTGGTGGGCTAGATAATATTCGGGGAATGGTTTTCATTGGCGATCGCGTTTATGTAACTAATGCTGGAACAAATAACAATGCACCGGGAAGAGGAATTATTACTTTTGACACCAATGGCAATAATTTAGGCTTTTTTGCTACAGGTTCTCCATACGATGTACTTTTTTACAATGGGGAATTATTAATTAGTAATGTTGCCGATGAAAATCTCGAACGTTATAGTTTGGATGGGGTGTTTTTAGCAACATTTCACGATTCTGATGGTGTAACAGGAATAGATTTTCCCCAACAACTAGCGACCCGTGGCGATAGTAATGTTTTGGCTGCTGGCTTTTCCAACCCTGCGGGAATTTATGAATATGATTCTGATGGCACTCAAATTGGTTTCTATACCAGTGCTGAGGGAGTAGCGAATAGAGGTATTAGGGGAGTTTATGAATTAGGTAATGGCAATATCTTATGGACTGGTGGAGATGGTGTTGTTTCTACTAATTTAACCGTTGGAACTCGCGAATTTGGTAGTTTTACAGATATTTATACTCGGCAGTCTTTGGGGTGTACGAATGCCTGTGTTAGTGCTAGATTTATAGATCCACTTCAAGTTCCCGAACCAGGCTCAATTTTTGGGCTGTTAACATTCGGTTTTTTAGGAGCAAGTTCATTTTTAAAAGGCAAATCTTATCAAAAATAAGGAGTTTAAAATGTTGACAAAAAAATTATTTGTAGGTGTGAGTTTAGCAACTGTAACAGTTCTCAGCTTTCAGTCTCGAGCTAATGCAGATACAATAAATATTTTAGCTGACGATGCTTACTATACCTTCCGGGAAGAAGTCAGCGCTAACAGTGATTTTCGACTTTTAGTAGATAAAGCAACAACTATCGGTTTAAGTCCTCAAGATACCTTTTCTTTCTTAAAGTTCGATTCAGATGACTTTTCCTCATTAGCAGGCAAGAATTATCAAGCCATTCTCACGCTTGAGCAGGATACAAGTTTAGCTAGTTTCTTAATCCCTGCCACTGATGCTAACCCACTGAATGTTAGCGTCTACAACTTGACAGCTGCTTTTGATGATATCAACGGCAATATTGCTGATATTGACTACGGTGTGGGCGGTGGTAATGCGTTCGCTGATACTGCTGTGGGAGATAACGGTATATATAGTTGGGATATTAGTTCCTTAGTAAACACTTGGATCGAGTCTCCTGAAACTAATAATGGAATAGCCTTAAGTGGTTTATTTGGTAATGTCGATACCAACGGCCGCAATAGCTATGGAATTTTCTATACTGTTGGCGCCACCGAAGGTCTGGCTCCAACTTTGACACTTACTCGTGTTCCTGAACCTACTTCAATTTTGGGACTGTTGGCATTTGGCTTTCTGGGAGCAGGTTCGGTATTAAAAGAGAAATCTGCTAAAAATTAGGAAATTTTTTTCCATATAGGACTTACGCAGTAATTCTACCTGTAGGGTGAATTGCAACGCACCTTACACTACACCAATCGTATCAAAGAGAATTTTGCGTAAGTCCTGCCATATTCATTGTGAGTTAACTTTTTAGTAGAAATTAATGCAGTACAAAAAAATAAGTCTAAAAATTCTTTTAGTATCTTGTACTTTTGCAAGTAGCTTGGTGACTGTTTCTCCAGTATATGGAGCCTCTTTCGGTGGTATTTTTGTAGCAGATCAAACCCTAGATGGAATTTACTTTACCCAAGATTTTAATGGTGATGGTGATGCCAATGATACTGGTGAAGTATCAGTCTATTTTGATGATACAAACGCCTCTGGTTTCGCTAATCCTACTGGCAATGTCTTCACAATACTACAGTCAAATAGTGGGTTTCTTTATTACGGTGACGGGAACACAGATTCAGTCTATCGACTGCTTGACTCAAACAACAATGGTAACGCTCTCGATGCTGGAGAAGCAAGTGTTTGGTTTTCAGCGACGGATAATGCTAGTGGACTGCCTCTGTTAACTCCTAATGGACTAGGAGAAGATAACAGTGGAGCAATTTATATAGTTGCAGCAGACACCGTCGGTACGCCGAATGGAGACTTTGTGTATCGCACCATTGACCTAAATAATGACGGTGATGCAAACGATATGGGAGAAGCAAGTATCTGGCTCGACCTGAAAGCTCTCAACCCAGCCTCATCTGCTTTTGAAATCGCTTTTATCGATGACGTAGCCTTTATATCAGATACAGCAGGAGGAAGTCCGAGAGTTTACCGAGCTGAAGATATCAATAATGATAACGTAATCGACCCTCTAACAGAAGTCAAGATTTTCATTGATGATACTAACCCATTTGGCATCGGAACATTTTATTTTGGCTTTGATTCAGATAGCAGCAGTTTATATGGCTTAGATTTATTTAGTGATTCTATCTTCCGTTTAACAGATGAAAATGACAGTGGAAGTATAGATTTGGCATCAGAAGCATTAAAAGTGTGGGAGCCTAGCAATATTCCGACAGGTTTCGATTTTGGCGCCGGAGCATTCTCTGTTGCCACAGGTCCAACTGGAGAATTAAGCATTACTTCCAATGGTTCACAACCTAATGAAGATAACGTATTTCGCCTAATTGACATGAATGGAGATGGGGATTATCTTGATGCAGATGAAACAATTATCTATTCGTCTAGGGAACTCACCGGATTTTTTCCAGTGCGACCACGAGTTGTGGAATATGCCAAAAGTGTTCCAGAGCCAACAACTCTCTTAGGAGTCTTGGGAATAGGAGGTTCTCTAGTAGGTTCAGCTATTCACGGTCTCTCAAAAAAGGTAAATTAAACGGTAGTCCTGTAGATGTAGTGATATTTATAAGTAAACCCTTCTCAGCATAAGGAGTCTAACTAAAAAAATCACTACTTGTACACCACCACCAATTAAACAAGTAAACAAGATTCAAGCTATATACTTATGTCTCATTATTTCAAAACAGCCGTTATTACTCTAAGTACGGCATTAAGCATCCTTATTCCTACCGTAGCTAAGGCTATTACTTTTCAATTTGATTGGACTGGTCAAATTGCTGGCTTTGGAGTTACAGGTTTGTTTAGCTATGACGAAACCCAAAGTTACACTGATGAAATTGTCCGAACCAATGACTTAGATTTTCTCAATGTCTCATTTTTCGATCCTCAAGGCAATCTTTTGAGAACCTATACTGATAATCATTTAGATGCAGGTGTTAACTTCAATTTTGATGCCCAAACAAAGCAGATACTTCAGTCTGGTACTTACTTTGACCAGGACGGAATCAATATTGGAGACGGCTCCAGAAGTGATGGTTTAACATTCTGGTCAAAACCACCTCAAAGTAGTACACCTCACGTCCATGTAGATGATTGGATGGATGAGTTTGGTTTCCCTCTTGGTTTTAGTACCCATGAAGATGTGGCATTTCCGACTCGAACTACCCAAGAATTGATTGACACGGGGAGAGTTGGCGAGACCTATGTTGATGAATTAACTAACTTACAAGCAACAGGAGAATTTGCCAAAGTTTCTAGCGTTCCCGAACCAGCAACATTAATAGGAGTAGTAGGTCTGGGAGGGTTCCTTTTGACCTCAACCTTACAGCGTCAGAAACAATAGCAGATTTAGCAAAATAACATTTTATATCAGCTTTATTGAGGAGAATAAGAATGACCATCAAAACTTTAACTATAGTAACAGCAGCGATCGCTAGCAGTACTTTAAGCCTAGGGCTAGTAAAAGTTAACCCTGCTAAAGCTGCCACCGTCAAATATAATTTCACAGTCAATCTCGATTCAGGCTTTTTCCTAACAGGCTCTCCCGAACTAGATATTGACCCTAACCCTGATTATTACAATGGTCAGTTTAGCTTCGACGATTCAAGTTTGACTAAGGTTGGATTTGAGAGTTTAGGAGTTGATGATGGTTTGTCGATCGCTTTATTTAGCGATCCTCGAATTAATGCCGAAGATGACGAGCGTTACCCAACTTTTCCAACTGTTAACTTCTTCAACGGAGAATTACTCGGTCTAGATTACCATGTAATTTATCATCCTTTTACAGCAGTCGGAGACTTTTCTGGAGATTTTTTCCGCTTTTCTAATGGGGATTTTACTGATGGTTTCGATCCTACCTTTTATACTCCACAAGACGAGCCACGCGACCCCATTCTCGGAAGTGGAACTCTCACATATGAAACTGTTCCTGAACCAGGCACATTAATAGGAATGCTAAGTCTGGGAGGGTGGCTTTTGACCTCAACCTTACAGCGTCGAAAACTACAGTAGATTTTTCTCACAACCGTAACATAGAAAATTTTTTAAATCCTTGCCTCTAACTAGGGCTTGCTGATTAAATATCAAAGCATTTACAGATAAAGGTTTTAGACTTTTTAGGTATTAAAAAAGTAGCTAGTTTTTAGTTCTTTATGCTCAAAAAGGAGCGCATTTTGGGCAAGAGTTGAGCAAAAAAAATTACTCCCCTACTCCCTACTCCCCTGCTATCTTACTCCTACCAAAAGACTTTTTCAGCAAACCCTAACTATTTCTTATGAGGTGAGGATTTTTTATGAGAATTTTCATCTTCAACTAAAGGCTTTGTTAGTATAGGTAGGAAAAATTTCAATAAGAGGTAATTAAGTTGCTGCCCAATACTCCAATTGTTGCCTTCACTATTCTTCTACTGGTTATTTTAACCATTCCGCCAATTTTTGAACGTATTCGACTACCTGGTTTAGTGGGATTATTAGTGGGAGGAGTCGTCCTAGGACCTCATGGTTTACAAATTCTCAGTAGCGATACAGAAACCATGAAATTACTGTCAGATATTGGCAAAATATATCTGATGTTTGTAATCGCTTTAGAAATTGATTTAGAACAATTTAATAAAACTAGAAATCGCTCCATTGGTTTTGGCTTTATCACTTTTTTTATCCCTATTATTGCTGGTATTTTAGTTGGTAGAATTTTTGGCTTTGGCTGGAATGCTTCAATTTTAATTGGTTCTCTTTTTGCTCCTCATACTTTGTTGGGTTATCCCATTGTTAATCGATTAGGAGTGGTTGGCAATGAAGCAGTTACTGTTACTATTGGAGCGACTATATTTACTGATATTGCTGCTTTGTTAATTCTGGCAATTTGTGTATCGGTTAATGCTGGAGAATTTTCTCTTGTTAGTTTGATTATTCAGTTAGGAGAATTAGCGATTTATGCAGTAATTGTTTTATTTGGTTTTAAATGGTTAGGGGAACAATATTTCCGTCGGACTGGGGATGAAGAAGGAAATCAATTTTTATTCATTATGTTGGTTGTGTTTCTGGCTAGTGTGGAAGCACAAATAATTCATGTTGATATTATTGTTGGAGCTTTCCTAGCTGGTATTGCTGTAAATGAAGTTGTGGGAAATGGTCCTGTCAAGGAAAAAGTAGAATTTATTGGCAGTACATTGTTTATTCCTTTTTTCTTTGTTGATATGGGATTAATCTTAGATATTCCGGCTTTTGTTTCAACTATAACTAATGAATTTTTAATGACTTTAGCTATTATTGCTGGCGTAGTTATTAGCAAATTTCTTGCAGCTTTATTAGCCAAACAATTATACAACTATAATTTCCCAGAAACTCTCACGATGTGGTCTCTAACTTTGCCTCATGTTGCTGCTACTTTGGTTGAAGCTTTAGTTGGTTTGAAAGAAGGAATTATCACAGAACCATTTTTCAATGGTGTAATTGTTCTAATGTTAGTAAATTCTATACTCGGACCTTTAACTACAGCTAGATTTGCTCCTTTATTATCTCAACCTTTGAATGTATTTAATGGTGGTAATAAATCTGGAATTTGGTGGGAAACTCAGGAACAGGAATTAGAGACAGAAAATGATGAGCAACATTCTTGGGGAGTAGGGAGTAGGGAGTAGGGAGTAGGGAATAGGGAACAGGGAATAGGGAATAGGGAAGAAAAAATCAAGACAACTACTTGTCAGTTAAAAATCTAGGAATATATGTACCTTTCCACCTCTGGTATATACCAAATTTCAATCTCTTTAAGTACTAACGCTTTTAGATTGTAGTCACTTAGGGAGTAAGGAGTAGGGAAGTTAACGAAGTCAGAAGTCAGAAATCAGAAGTTGTTTTTGTAACGGGGATTAGAGCAACTCTCCAAAAACATTTCGCCTTAAAAAGTGGGGTTGCGCGACCTAATTGTTTTGATAAAGTTAAAAGACAAAAGGCAGAGAAGTTGATGATTTTTGTATTAGATATCTGTTGGAAGTTATATAACCATTTTCTTAAGCTCCTGTAGGGATGTTTCGTGGAATCTCCTTACATTCTTTTTCACCAAATATCTCTGAAATTTTCAATTAATGTTTGGCTCGATAAAGATAAATAGTGTTTGCTGAAAAAGTATTTTTAAGGAGTAGGGGAGTAGGGGAGTAGGAAAGTAGGGAAGTAATTTTTTTGTCTCAACTATTGCCCAAAATGGTAACTTTTTGAGCATAAATAGCTAAAAACTATAGCAATCCTATTTTATTTGTGTATAAAAATCTTACCGCTTTTAGGGAACAGGGAATAGGGAACACTTAACTGGTGGGAGTTTCATTTTTTTTATCTACTTTTTGATTACCCGCAACCTATTTAGGATTGCTATAGGTACTTTTTCAAGACCTAAAAAAGCTCAAACCTTTATCTGTAGATGCTTTTAAATTTAATCAGCAAGTCCTAAATAAGTATATATATCCAAGAAAATAATCTGAGGTGCAAATTAAACAACCTCCGGAAAATCACATAAGCAAAATGTAGTGCTAATTAAGGAGAAAAATTAAGTGTATAAACTTTTCAATATTTTTAAATTACAGGGGCATCAAAGTAGATTAACTGAAACTATATCTATATATATATAAGGAATAATAGTAATGCAGAAATTTCGTTGTGATGCTCCAAAAATGTTTTCTAAGCCTGAAGTTGCTATAGTCGAAGAAAAAATTACTGCTGATGAGCCTGGAAGAGTTAAATTTAAAACTACATATTGGCCTGCTGTGCTTTTTAGAGATTACAGCATGACTCTCTATCCAGGTCAAGAAATTGCTGTTGTCGGTCGTCAGGGAATTACTTTATTAGTACATCCTTTCTAACTGGACTTTGAGATTTTTTACACCAAAAATGGCTTCAAACCCAGTAATAGCATGGGAAATACCTAACTTTATTTAAAATAGCTGAAACCTGGATATATCAAGAAAACGGTTAATTTAAGGTCAAAACATTACTGTATAAGCTTTTGACCTTATTTTTAACCGTTTTTTTCCTAAAGTCCAGCTAAGGGATTTTGGATTATTTAAAATTAATTTAACTCTAACGTTGGGGTTTCAGGCGAAACGCATCTAAATTCTGGAAGATTTTGACAGTTTCAGGACTTACGCAAATTGACTGTCAAACCACCATCTGTAGGGGCGAATGGTATTCGCCCTCACTATATGTAGAGTCTCTGCGTAAGTCCTAAGTTTAATTAACTAGCTATTAGCTTTCAGCATTTAGCTATTAGCTAAAGATCCAAGGGTAACGGTCCCCCACAAGAGGAGCGAAAAAGCGTGTGGTGCGCTTTGCGTGGGGGGGGGGAAATAATTCACAGGGGTAGGTTTTTTACGTTTGATCTAAAAGAAGTGTGGGGAGAGGGGGAAGAGGGGGAGGAGGGGGGAGTTTATAAGTATTTATTGTCTAAAAAAATACATTTTTTTGAGGTTTTTATACTGAATCAAAGGGAGAGATCGCTCCTTTGTTAAAAACCTACCCCTGTAAAGGGGGAAATAATCCCTCATTATACACTGTGAAAAGCTATAGCTGAGTGCTGAATGCTACTTCAATAGACCTCTCCGGAAATAGAGGGAGTAGATAGGGACGTTGCATGCAACGTCCCTACAGAGTAGGGGGAAAGAATTGATGATTTATCCGTATGGGATTATTTGATTTTTGATTATTAGCAGATGTCTAATAATTATAATTACTCTGAAGCATGAAATTCTTGCCCTATAAGCACTTCAAAAATAAGATGCGTTTGCCCTGGTTGGGATTTTTATCTTTTAGATAAACTGGGAATGTGGCGATCGCCTAATTCTATTATAATTGATAAAAAAATCAACTAAAACGTCTCAGTTATTAGCTCAAATTCAGTAGCATCGGTATGATTAAGCCAGAAGGAGGAAAAAGATTGATGTTGACATTTTATTTGCTCTTCTGTATAATAATTTAAATTTACGCAAAATGTCCATAAATTGTGTTTTTTGTAGGGGCAATTCATGAATATCCCCTACATTTAGTGTCTGTTTATCGCTTTTGTCTTACCGATTGTGATGAAGTGTTGGCCTCTTGGCTCTGAATGTTGGTTTGGCAGTAAATTGAGAGTCTGTGTATTAGTCAAAAATAAGGAATAAGGAGAAAATCAATGAAAATGAAACTGAAAAATTTTCTAGGTGCAGCAATACCCGTTATAGCTTTGATATTTCCGATTGTGATGACATTTTTGATAACAGTAGAGCCAGCACTAGCACAAAGAAGCGATCGCAACCTCAAGCAGAACATTACAGATGTTGATGTAGATGATGTACTGGCCTCTTTGCTCTGAATGTTGGTTTGGCAGTAAATTGAGAGTCTGTGTATTAGTCAAAAATAA
>NZ_JBNHEP010000047.1:67330-73910 GCF_050015995.1 Dapis brunnea BLCC-M229
GAAGCGATCGCAACCTCAAGCAGAACATTACAGATGTTGATGTAGATGATGTACTAGCCTCTTTGCTCTGAATGTTTGCTGTGGGGTAAACTTTATGAAAGCAGAGTCTGTGTCAGGTTCTCTGCTTTTTTTTTAATAGATTTGTTATAGAATTATCTAAGTATTGTATTTCGAGATAAAATATGAGCATTTTTAAAGAAATTGTCAGGCGTTTATCCCGAGGGGCAGTTCCATTGTCAGCCCATCCGGAATTTGTGGAAAATCTAGAGGCAACAAATCCTCAAGAAGTTTTGAAAAAATTGGCAGATATCCCAATCCAAACCTGGAACTACAAGTCTGAGAATCCAGAAATCCGTCATATGGGCCCAATGGCGCAGGATTTTTACGGAGCTTTCGGCCTTGGCAACACAGATAAGGCCATATTCCATATTGATGCTATTGGCGTGTGTTTAGCCTCCATCAAAGGTCTCAATCAGCTTATTGAGGAGCAAAGCCGTCACATTTCACAAAATGAGGAGCAACTAGAGAAAAATGCCCGCCTACTTGAAAGCCTTTCCCATTCAGATCGAGATGAAAGTTAGGAAATAGAATAATGCTTGATACTGCTTATAACAAATTGAATGTCGGTCACAAGGATGTGTCAATTGATGATAATGGTATCATTATGGCTGCCATCCAAGCCCTCCACAAAAAATTTCTGGAACAGGAAAAAATTCTAGCTCAACAGGAAGCACACCTAAAGAAACAAGAGGAGGCGATTCGTCGGATTAAGTTCCCTGATGAAACTTAGGATTCGTATCACCAGAGGTGACCAGAAATTGAAACCTTAAAACAGATAGGCTAATACCGTTTCACGGAAGTCAAAAGTCATGCATTCAAAAGTCAAAAGTAATATTTTATAGGCTCGAAACTTTGACGCTACAGTAATTTAAGGAAATTATGTCACATATATAGTTTGAAACTATTTGTGACATATTTAAAGTGAATTGGTATTAGTTTTGAAACTTGAGAAATTATGGATGTCGTGAGTCCTAACTTTGGGATTCTTAAGTAGAAAAGCCAACAAAAAATCTACAACTGATTGGCACAGCTAAAGTAGTAGAATAAACTCTTGGGAGAAGTCTGTACTTACAGAAAATTAAGCAATTTTCCTAAAGTACCATTTTTAGTTATATTGGTCTAGCTGACAAACTTTATCTATTTTCTAAAAGTCAAACGTTATAGTTTTTTGTCTCTATATCTATAACTTTTGTCGAAAGTATCAGATAACTTTTGAGCTTTATCTCAGTATTTTGTTTAAATAAACGTTTTTGCTTTTTATGGTCATGGAAACTATTGAAACTATTGAAACTATTAGACCTCTCCGGAAAAGAGGGAACAGGGAACACTTAACTGGGAACAGGTAGAAAGAATTGATAATTTTTGCGTATGGGATTGATTTTATTTTTGATTATCACGCCTATGTCTATTGAAAATATGGAAACTATTGAAACTGTTGGTACAACTGAAGCAGCTTTCTTGTTGAATATTTCGACCGGAAGATTACGAGTGCTTTTAAACCAAGGTCGCATTAAAGACGCCCGTAGAGGCAAACGTTGGTGGAAAATTCCTCTAAACCGTCGAGGAATGCCAGAAGTCATTCCAGGTCGTCGAGGTCCTGAGGGAACTTGGAATAAAGGACAACGTACAGGCAATACTTTTATTCATGTTTTGCGAAAAGAAATCGACCATAACCGAGACCATGGTACATCCCATCCTGCAATATCTGTAAAGCAAGGAAATCGTAATGACCGTTGCCATGAAGCAGAAATTAAAGGAAATTGCAAAATTGTTTATCGCCCTCATACACCAAATCGCAGTCAGGCAGGCGGCGCGCGTCTTTGGATTGAAGTTGAGCCAGACGTTGAAATTGTGCGTAAGTTTTTCCGAACTACAGAGTTAGATGAAGATGAATTGTTAAATCCCGATCCTCTTGAGTTAAACCTAGTTACGACAACTCAAACAACTCCACCTCTAAAAGAAACACCTATTTCTAAAGTGACTTAAAGATTTCAACTTCGACGGCTAGAATTCTACAACATAAAACCCATTGACTCTAATACTTCCCTAAGTCGCTTGGCTTCGAGAGGGTTATATTTTTCATGCAAACTAATTGCTTTCCCAAACGCCTCTAAACTTTCTGGTACTTGACCAATTTTCAACAATACAACTCCCAAATTTTGATAAGCTTCTGGATAGTCAGCATCAAGTTGAATAGCTTTTTTATAAGAGGCGATCGCTTCAGTAAACCAACCCATTTCTTTCAAGACCATGCCTCGGTTGTAATGACCGACTGTAAATTTAGGGTCTATCTGTATAGCAATTTCATAGTTAGTTTTTGCTTTCTCTAAATTTCCTTCTTCTTTCAACAAATTACCTAAATTGTTGTATGCTCCTAATTTCAATTTAGGCAAAATATTTAATTCTGTTGCTATTTGATAATGACGCTTTGCCATTTCTTTTTCTTGCTTTTGTCGATAGGCAATTCCTAAGTGGTAATGTAGCTCATATAAAACAGTTTTATCTACCTCTGAATCTTGCAAACCTCGAAACAATAATTCCATCCCTTTTTCTCTTTCACCAACTTCTAAATATAAAGCTCCCAACTTACTACAAACATAAGCATCATTAGGATGGTTGCTCAGAAAACTTTCCATGGCTGCCTTTGCTCTTTCCAGTTTATTTTTAGAAGTAATTTCTCCCTTTTGATAACCCTCATGTAAAACTGCTATTTCTGGCAAAGAAGCTATTTGCCAATCAGATTCTTTCGCTAAAATCTCAGAAATACTATCATCAACTATGGCGTGATAAGGTCGAGAAAATTTTATCTCTGGATGATTCCTAAAGAGACGAGAAACTAAAGAATAGGGAGATTGTTGCGCCCCTATTTCCTCTCTAATTAAATTAATTAAAATGTAGCGATCGCTCTTTATTGCTTCTCTAATATGTGGAGCTATTTTTGGTGAGAGATATTCATCAGCATCTAATACTAAAACCCAATCACCCGTAATATATTTCAAAGATTCATTTCTTGCCGCTGCAAAATCATTACACCATTCAAAATAATGTACTTTTGCACCAAATTCTTGAGCTATTTCTGGCGTTCGGTCAGTTGAACCAGTATCCAAAACAACCATTTCATCTACTACATCTTTCACACTTGCCAAACATCGTGGCAAATTTTTTTCCTCATTTTTAACAATAATGCAAAAAGTTAAATTCATATTAGGGAATAGGGAGTAGGGAGTAGGGAGTTGAATATTTATAATTCATATCTAGATTATGCAACTCCTTAATGCAATTCAGTTAATAATTTTTTCGACAAACAGACGAATTTTTGTTTTATTTAAACCGTATTAGGCGACAATATTAAATCTGCTTATCAATCAAGAGCTACTTTTTCGCGCCTCTTGAATTATTCTACCTTCTATCTATAGGAATCTGCGCTTATGTTATAACAATTTTTATAATACTTAATTTGAGCTGAAAACATGAGTAAATTCTGACTCCTTACTCCTAAGAGATAACCTCAATATTTGTAGCAAAAATTTATAAGAAGGGATATTTAAGTCAATAAATGATATTTATGGTATTTATTCTGACTCCTGACTCCTATTCCCATAATTTATAAAAGTTACTAAAAAACCTCATTCTTACGATACTTCCGAATGAGGTACGTTCAAAATATTTCTATCCTTTGATAGTAATCGCTAACAATAGAATCTAATACTAATTATTTGGATGGTGTAATTACAGAATCGATAACATGAATTACACCATTACTTGCAGGTACATCTGGAATAATCACATTAGCGTCATCCACCTTTACACCTGCATTGGAAACTTTAACGTAGATATCATCACCTTCAACAGTTTTTACTTTTCCAGATTCTAAATCTCCAGACGTTACCTTGCCAGGAACTACATGATAGGTCAGAATTTTGATTAATGTATCTTTGTTTTCTGGAAGTAATAAATTGTCTACTAATCCTGGTGGTAAAGCTCCAAATGCTTCATCAGTAGGTGCAAATACTGTAAATGGACCTTCTCCTTGTAGCACTTCTACTAAACCTGCAGCTTTTAGTGCGGCAGCTAAAGTATTGAATTGGCCTGCTTCTACTGCAGTTGAGACAATATCTTGAGCGTAAGCAATTAGTACAGGTTGATTAACTACTTGCTGATTAGCTACTGCGGGTAGACTATAAAAGACACTAGCAAAGATTAGCCCTAAAGTAGCGCAGATTAATCCCAAGATATTGATGGACTTGTTGAAGAGAGCCAGAAGACTTTGGGTATTCATGTTTTCCCAATTTCATTAACTACATTATTCAGACTAGTACAAAACTGGAAGTTATCTGAAAAATATTTCAAATATAGGACTACTTAAATAGGCTACAACATTTATAAATGCTCAAGTTTATTCAGGGATGACTTTTGACTTCTGAGTATATTAAAAAACCCATTCATGAGCATAGTGAAGAATGGGCTTACTCTATATATTTCCAATAAACGGTATGAGGGTAATTAATTATTCAGGTAGAATTACTGTATCAATTACATGAATTACACCATTACTTGCAGGTACATCTGCTTTAACTACTTTAGCATTTCCAACCTTAACTCCTGCATCAGAAACTTTAACGTTTACTTTACTACCTTCGACAGTTTTTACCTTTCCAGATTCTAAGTCGCCAGACATTACCTTACCAGGAACTACATGATAAGTCAGAATTTGTACCAGTTTATCCTTGTTTTCTGGCAATAATAACTTTTCCAATGTTCCTTTTGGTAAAGCTGCAAATGCTTCATCTGTAGGTGCAAATACTGTAAATGGACCTTCTCCTTGTAGCACTTCTACTAAACCAGCAGCTTTTAGTGCCGCAGCTAAAGTATTGAATTGACCTGCTTCTACTGCAGTTGCTACTATATCTTGAGATTTAGAGTGACCATCAGCAATTTGTAGGGGTTGGTTAACTACTCTTTGAGTGGAAGATTTTTGAGAGAAGTTTGCTACTGCGGGTAGGCCGAAACTAGCACTAACACCGACTAATCCTAAGATAGCGATCGCTTTTTTCACCACAGTTAAACTATTTTGGGCTTTCATACTTAATTTCTCTTTGCTTTTGTTAAAAAGTGTAAACTTAATTTACATATCTTAGCAAATTTTTAAGAAATGACAAGATAGTTTAGACTCAAGTACCTAAAATTAAATTTTCTATTTTTAATTGCTTCCCAGAGAATTCAGAGATAACTGGTCATTTCAGTTATCAGTTATCAGTACCTCCGGGTTTAGTCGGAGGCTTGAAATATGTATGGTGAATTTTTTTCATCCCCTGAAAAGGGGGAGGTTTGACAGGGCAAACGCATCTTATTTTGAAGTTCTGACAGGGCAAGAATTTTAGCTATTTGAGTATTTATACTTATTGCTTCTATAAGCCTTAACGACAAAAGCTTCCAGAATTTAGATGCGTTTGCCCTGGGAGGCTTGAGAACTCGTTTGTTGGTCAAATCTATAACTTAAGACTTCTATTAATAAACCTTCCTGGGGTAGATCAGATTTGGCAATGGAAATCCTGTCCTGATTTACAACTCTGACTGGACTTCCCTCCATTACACTGAGAAAATCTTCCAAAGGAGCAATCTCACAGCTAGTTTCATCAGCAGCTTCGGTTTTGTAGTGAGTAGGAATTACAATCCTAGGTTTTAGCACTTCCAAAACCTTTTTTGCTTCCAAGGGGGTGTAAGCTTTTGGACCACCACCTACAGGAATTAGTAGTAAATCTGGACGGCCAATTAAAATCCGCTCTTCTATACCAATCGGACTAGCTAATCCCCCTAAATGCAAAATCTTAATTCCTGCCTGTTGCCATAACCAAGCGACATTAGTGCCAAATCTACGTCCACCTTCTCTATCTTTAGCAGTACGAATTCCTTGAATTTGTCTACCGTTAACTTGATAAACTCCAGATTCAGATAACAACAGTGGTGGGGGATTAGTTGTAAAACCTTCTACGACTCCTTCATCTAATAATCTACTGCTAATCAAAATTAAATCTGTATCTACTTTGGGGTCACGATATCCAGCAGTACAACCTATTTGGCGAAAAGGATTTACTAATACTTTAGTACCTCCACCTTCAAATAAAAAGCAAGTATGTCCTAACCATGTAATAGTTAAAGATTCTCCTGTTTGTGCCTGAGAATGGTGAAATTTAGATGTTAAACCTGTTCCTATTACAGTTAATAGACTTGCCTGTAGATAACGTATAAATTTTCGCCGTTTCATCTTAATTTGTTTGACTTTGAGTTTGACGCTATTTTCTCTTTTTAATACTATACATCTCTGTTAGAGTTGTGGGAATAATTTTTTTAGGCAAGGAATAAAAAAGATAAGAAAACGAAGGATAAATCCAGAAAAAAATTCTACAGATAAGCAACTTCTAGGAGGAAATAAATTCCTTGTGATTAGGTGAAAATTTAGAGTTTTTTCTTGTCGTACTATTCTTTTTGATAATTACTAGAAAAACCAAGAGGCTCAAAA